>JBLYYU010000210.1:0-45484 GCA_048550275.1 Polyangiales bacterium | reverse complement strand
TGCGCTCCCTCTCGGAGAGTACGAGCTCTTCAGGCGGCCGTGGCGTCTTCCGGTTTCAGCGAAGCCGGCTTTTCGCTTGCGCGCGTCGCAGAATGACTAGATGGTTGCTGCATGCGCTTGGTATTCCTGCTGGTCTCATCCTCGTTTCTGCTCGCCGCTTGCGGAAGCAGCGACACCTCCGTCCCCGATGAACCACGTGGTCCCGGCCAAGGTGAGTGGGCGCTAGTCGATTCGAATCGCGTGTCCACCGAATGCGGGCTGGACCCGGCACTGCTCGCCGAGGCCGATACGGAGATCGACCGCGGGTACGCGGTGATTCGATACGGCAAGCTCTGCCACGAGTACTACCCAACGAGCCTCTACCCCGGGGGGGTAGACCAACCGGAGATCGTCTGGTCCGCCACCAAGACCCTTGGCGCCGTGCTCACGGGCGCGGCGGCTTGGCAGACGCGCGACTTCGAGCGAACCGGAAGGAAGACCGGTCCGCTACGGGACACGGACAGGGTCGACCATTGGCTCGACTCGTTTTCATTCAACGCGGACGCGCAGGTTGGCCATGTGCTCGCCATGGTCGCGCACAACCAAGACCTGAGCTCGCCCGCGCTCGACTTCGAGTACGACGCGACCGGCGACGTGCAGATCAATCGCCTCAATGACGTGGTCGCGGCCGCCATCGCGCAGGACGCTGCGCTGGGCGCGAGCGTGCACGAGTTCTGGGAAGAGTACCTGCGCAAGCCGCTCGGCATGACGCAGTCCGAGTGGGACGGAGACTCGCCGGACAAGCCCTATGCGCTTGGTTGGACGACCACGGTGCGCGACATGGCGCGAGTCGGTTTGATGATGCTGGACGGCGGGCTTTGGATCGACGAGCGCCTCGTCGGTGAAGACTGGATCTACAGGATGACGCACCCGTCGTTCGAGGTCGCGACCACCGGCTACGGCTACCTCACCTGGCTGATCGCCCGCTCGAACATCGACAATGGAGACAACAAGTCGACAGTGCCGAACGCGTCATGCACGCCATCGGCGATTTGGAACGAATACCCGCACGGCCTATCCGAATCGCCCGACTGCAACTACATCGAGCCCTGGGATTGCGGCCAAACCTACGACGTGGGCGTTTGGTACGCGGCAGGGCTGATAGGCAACTACATCATCGGTCACCCAGGGCTCGACATGGTCTTGGTCGTCAAGAACATCGGCGACAACGGTCAAGGGCGGGTCTGGGAAGCGATCCGACCTGCGCTGGTCGCGCTCGACCCGACGTTTCCAGGGGACGAGGCAGCGTTCTGTGAGAGGTACGCCGCCGGGGACTACGCCCCGGATCTTCCGGACTGAAGAGAGAGCCATGCGGCTCGGCGCGCGAGAGGGTGATTGGTTCTGGGCGATCCGCGTCTTGGCCGGTGTGAGCGGCTAGTTCTCACGACGGATGTCGTGCGCTTCGATATCGAGCACGCGTTGTAGCGGCTTCGACCTCTCGCTCGTGGTAGCGTGGCCCTGTGCGGTTTCTGGTCATCGGCGCGGGTAATATCGGCAGCCTCTACGCCGCGAAGCTCGCCCTCGGCGCACAAGAGGTGACGGTCTTGGCGAGGGGAGCTCGGTCGGAGCAGATCCGTCAACGCGGCATCGAGCTCGAGCAGGGCGTCTCCGGTGAACGAACCCGGACGCCAGTGCGAGTCGTGAATCGACTCGGCGCGGACGATGCGTACGACGTCGCGATAGTGGTCCTGCCGAAGCAACGGATTGCCGAGGTCCTGCCCATGCTCGCCGCGAACAACCACACGCCAAGCGTGATGTTCTTTGGAAACAACGCGGCCGGACCGACGGCAATGACCGATGCGCTCGGTCACGACCGCGTGCTCTTCGGATTTCCCGGCGCCTCGGCCGTGGCGCACGACGGCGCCATTCGCTACATCATCACTTCGGCGCGCGAGCAGCCGACGACCATCGGTGAGCTCGATGGCAGCAGGTCCGCGCGCATCGTCGCAATCGCATCTGCGCTCGAGGCCTCTGGTTTTCCGGTGTCGGTGTCCACGAATATCGACGCCTGGCTGAGGACCCACGTGGCGAAGATTCTTCCAACGGTGTGTGCGCTCTTTCAGGCGGGCGGCAGCCTGGAACGGTTGGCTGCTGATGACGAGGCGCTGCGGCTCATGGTGCGCGGCATGCGCGAAGGGTTTCAGGTGCTGTGCGCGACAGGCGTTCCGATCACGCCGCGCAATCACCGGGTCATCGAGTGGTTGCCCGAGCGCGTGCTGCTGTTCGCAATGCGCCGGATGATCAGCGCCGAGACCTTCGCGCTCAAGGTCGGCCACGCGGCGGAAGGGCGCGCGGAGTGGGTGGTGCTGGCGGACGAGTTTCGGCAGCTCATCACACAGTCCGGGATTCCTACGCCGTCGATTGACGCGGGCTACGAGTACCTGAGGCGCGCCTGAAGCTTCTGTCGATGCAACGACGGCCCGCTGCTCGACGCACGCTACCGCGAGTAGAGAGGCTGCAGAGCTTGCGGCGGACGCGGCTCGAGCGAACGTTCTGCGCCGACCGCGTCCGTGCACCGCGCAAGACCATTAGGAATTTCCGTGGAACGCCCTTTGCATCTTCGGAGAGCGTGGGAGGTTCTCATGAAGCTCAGGAATATGTTCATCATCGTCGCGTCGTTCGCTTCGCTCGGATTGGCGTCCTGTGATTCTTCGGCAGGCGGATCGGGGTCCGACATCATCCGGCTGGTGAATCCACTGGCGGCTGAAATCAGCGCGAGCGTGGGGTATCCGAGCGGGCAAGTACACAGCGTCATGCTCAATCGCCGCTCGCCGGCGGACGAAACGATTCTGAACACGACCTACGTGGCCGGCGAACGCTACACGTTCAACGCCTCATCGCCAGGCGTGACCCCTGCAACGCCGACGGTTTGCGTCGTTCAGCCGCTTGCGGAAATGACCGGCGCAGCCGACGTCCAGTTCTACGTGGAGACCGGGACGACGTTCATCACCATCGAATGTGACTACGACGCGCTCCGCGACGTGAACGACCCGTAGGGGGCCGCGCGACTGACGACGATTCGACGTTCTGGTCAACTTCGGTCGGATCTTCATCGTGACGATTCGACATTCTGGTCAACCTCGGTCGGATCTTCCGAAGGATTGGCCAACAGAAACGCTCGCACATCAGACGCGGTTCTTGCTGGGTCTTCTTCCATCGGAACGTGACCGAGCTCGGGGTACAGCTTCAGCGTCGAGTTCGGTATCAGTTCGTGGAAGAGGTGGGCTGCTGCCACCGGCAGGGTCTGGTCTCTTTCGCCCCACAGGACGAGTGTTGGGTGGGTCACTTGCGATAGTTGTTCGCTTCCTTCGCTGAGCGTGGTGAGCATAGCCAGGGTGTCGGAAAACGCTGCGCGGTTGCCGGTGCGCAACATGAGGTCGCGGTAGCGCGTGACCAGTGCGTCGGTCACTTTGCTTGGATCGCCGTACACGGCTTCGATCGATTTGCGAAACACAATGCTGGGCGTCGAGACATGCGAAACGTACTTGAGCACCGGTGTTGTTGCGATGCGGAAACCGAGGTTGTTATCGGTGACGTCGTTGTCGGTGTCCGCGGACAGCCCCTCTGCATCCACCAGAATGAGTTTGTCGATTCGGTCTGGATGGGCGAGCGCGTACTGCCATGCCAGCCATCCGCCGTATGAGTTGCCTGTGAGGTGTATTCGCTCGAGCTTCAGTGCGTCGAAGAGCTGATCGAGGAACTGAACCAAGTACTCGGGTTCGAACACCATGCCCGAAACAGGACCGGTCAATCCGGACGGCAGTACGTCGAACGAGACAACACGAAACGCATCGGAGAGGTGGTCGTGCCAGCCTTCCCATGTGTGGAGCGAGCTTGCGACTCCGTGCACCAACACGAGTGTCGGCTGCGAACTTGCGCCCGTGATTCGGTAGTGCACCGGCGTGTCGTTCACGGTGACGAAATCGGAGTCGGGATACGCGTAACGCTCGGTGAGCTCCTCGACACTGATGTCAGCGTCGTAGGACAACAACAAGGCGCCGCAGAGCGCTGCCAACAAGGCTAGAGACAGTCGTCGATTCATCACTTCGGCAACTACCACGCGAGCTGAGTTTGAAATAGCTCTTGGTCTTTTCTTCCGCGAACTCGTGGTTGGCGACCGCCGACGGGGGGCCGTTGGCGATGAAATCGACGGAATACCGTTGGTGCCGGGTGAGCTTCGCGTGGCTTTGCATCAGCGCCAACGTCGGTTGGATCTTTTTGACTCACTAACAGAGCAAAACGAATAAAGAATTACGTATAGCGCTCCGAAGCTAATGGACCCACGTTGACCTTTGTCCTCGGCGAAGGTCGAACCGGAGGTCGTCATGCGGAACTTGCTTGGATTTCTAATCTTCAGCGCGCCGCTGGTAACTTTGGTGCAAAGCGTCGGTGCGCAAACCGGCGAGGAAGCCGTGCCGAAGCTCGCCTTCGCGATTCATACGCAACATCGTCTGCCGCCGCAATTGATGTTGCGGGCGAGCTACTATCTATACCTCGATGCGGATGCCGACAATGGCGTCACCGCTGACCAGACCGAGTCCAATCCGGAGCAGCCCAAGAGCGCACGAGCGGATGCGGAAGTCACGAGTCCCGAATCAAACCTAGAGGAATCTCTGTCTTCCCCCGCGCCGGGAACGGAGGTGCCTGATATCGACACCCTGAGCCAAAGAGCCATTGAGAATTTCGAGATCCAGCGTGCGCAGACGCATACGCAGAGCGGGAGACAACGAGGCACCGGGGAGCGGAGGCCGGGCGCCAAAGCCGGTATCGCCGTGGGCGTAATCGTGGGAGTCGGCCTCCTGGTTTTTGGGATCGCGGCCGGAGTCGCCGTGTCTAAGTCGTTCGACGACCTTTGAGCGACTTTGGGGCGTTTGAGGTGCAGCGGTAGCGCGGGCGTCGTTCAGAGAGTCTCAGCGACGCCTCGAAAAACCGACCTTTGGCGGCGACACCCCGACGCCGTGCGCTAGGGCTAAGTGTGGTACCCTTTACACCCATGCCCGAATACATCTTCGAGCCGGACGACCTTCAGCGAGTCGTTCAGATGCATCTCGATAGCCCGCTCGAGCAGCGGTTCGATCGAATCACCGAAACCCTGCACGACGTATACGGCCCGCACATCCACCCGGGACAAGACTGGATTTGGAGCAACGCGGGCGGGATCATGTGCTCGATGCAGGTGCTGCACGTCACGCCGTGGGAGTATCTGCTGTTTTGCGGGACGGCCGTTGGCTCGGAGGGCCACAGCGGGCGTCACCGGGCCGAGCTCTGGGATATCGTCGTCCACGGCGAGCTTCGCACGTTCGCGCCCGATCAGTTCAGTCCAAAGACGCTGGTCGCCGGTGACTGCTCGCACTTGACCCGTGGCGCGACGAACGGGAGCGCGCTCGGGCCGGAGTGCTGGCTGATGGAGTACGTGCGCGGCAACGTCCCGTCGATGTTTCCGTTTGCCCTCGGCGACACGGTGTTCAGCACCCAGGATCTGACCGACCTTCGCAAGATGGTCGCTTGCTCGACCAGGCTCATGGCCTCCGAGGCCGGGCTTGCCCTGAAGAGAAAGCTCGCCCGGGAAACCAGGCCGGCCCCCCGCCTCGAGCTGATTCGAGCCTCGGAACCGCGGGAGTCCTCAGCCCGAATCCGCGTCTAGGCTTCTATCCAAAGCTCGACGAACGAGCGCATGAAAGGCGCGGGACCAAGCGTTTCGGGCACCCCGCGGATGCGGGTCCAGTGGGCCCGGTTAGGACGCTGAACTGCATCGTGTCTTGAGTCCTCGTCAGCCCGCCATTCGAAGCGCTAGCTTGCCGACTACCCGACCCGTCATGCTGTGTGCGTGTGCTGCTCGGATGTCGTCGAGGGCGTAGACCTTTTCGACGAGGGGTCGCAGTTGTCCTGCCTCCACCATCTGGGCGACTTGGCGCAAGGCATCGCCGTCGGGTGACACCCAAAGGGTCCGGTGTTGTTTGCGGCGGAAACGGTTCGCGACGGGGGCTGCGAGCATGTTCGTGGGTGACGGAATCGATGACACGTAGACGCCGTCGTCACTCAGGATGTGTTTGGCCTCCGCGAAGTCGAGGTTTGCGACCGCGTCGAAAAGCAGATCGTACCGCTGCTTGCTTGCGAGCGGTGACTGGACCTCGTAGTCGATGACCTGATCGGCTCCGAGCTGTTTGGCGACGTCGACGTTTCGCGAGCTGCAGACACCTGTGACGCGGTAACCCAGGGCCTTTGCCATTTGCACGGCAACGTGACCGAGGCCACCCGTGCAACCGTTGACGAGGACGTGTTGACCCGGTGTCCGCGGAGTCCGGACGAAATACAGCTTATGGACCGTGAGCGAAACCAAGGGCAGTACCGCTGCTTCCTCGAAGGACGTGTTGCTGGGCATGCGGGCAATCCGGCGGGGCCCGACCGCGACCTTCTCGGCGTAGGCGCCCCCTTTGAACGCCGGAAGCATGCCGAAGACCTGGTCACCGATCGCGTAGCCTTCAACCTTTCGACCGACGTCTTCGATCTCTCCTGCGAAGTCGGCACCCAGGATCTTTGGTGGGGTGAAGCCGGAGATCGGTTTCAGATCTCCGCGGCAGACCTTCCAATCGACTGGATTGACCGATGAGGCGCGCACGCGAACGAGGACCTCGTGCGCGCCCATCGTTGGGTTGGGCATCTCGACGACGTCCAGGACGTCGACCGAACCGTAGCGGTGTGTATGCACTGCCTTCATGACGAGTGAGGGAGCGTAGCATCCCGCCGGGAGGGACGTGAGTACGAGTCAAGCGATCGAAGGAAGATACGGCCGCGCTTATCGGTCGAAGTCGGCACGGGTTTCGTGACGTTTTGGATTTCTGGTCAACCTCGGTCGGATCTCCCCTTGCGTTCGGCAGTTCCGTTTGGCTAGAAGCGTGAGGCTGTGATCTCGACGTCGGCGTGCTTCCAGGCCATTTCGAAGCGGCGTTGGACGTCGGCGGCTTTCTCTTTTTTACCCTGTGCGCGGAGACTCTGGGCTAGGCCGAATAGGGACCAGCCGTTGTCAGGGAAGCGGGCGAGGTCTGCGCGGTAGACTTTTTCGGCTGCGGCGTGGCGGCCGGCTTCGAGCAGGATGGCGCCGAGGTTGTGGCGAACGGGGTAAAACCAGTCGGGGGGTTCGCCGTAGATCAGGCCGTCTTCGATCGCGACGGCTTTGCGGAGTTGGGCGACAGCGGTCCTGATGTCACCTCGCGCGGCCGCGATTTCGGCGCGAAGCACGGCGGCCGCGATCGCGGCAAGCGAGGAGGTTGGGTTGAGCCCCCAGATGCGAATCTCTTCGAGACGTGAATCAGCGGCAATCGCCTGGACCTGTCGAAGCTCTTGGCCTGCATCTTTGAGCCTATCACCGCGCGCGTAGGCGATACCTCGCGCGTAGTGCCAGACGGCCGTCGGGTAGAGCAGGTCTTCGTCCGGAGCGGGTTCGTCGAGGATCTCTTGCCACTTTCCGAAGCGCACCAGGGCGTAGTACGGAATGGCCGAGAAATGCTGGAGCATTCCCATCTGCGGCTCGCGCATCAGGGAGCGGTCGACGTGTTGGGCGGTGTGACGTGCGGCGTCGAGCGCGTCGGCGCTTCTACCCTCCATCGTGGTGGTGGCCCAGAGAAAATGATGGTTGTGGGGCACGTACGCGACAGGGTAGATGCCCTGGGCGCGGCACTGGGTGACGTAGTCGTTGTCGGCTTCGATCGCATGCTCATTCGCTGTCGAACCGTCGTGATATCGACCGACGCGGATGTAGATGTGCGACGGCATGTGCACTAGGTGCCCAGCGCCCGGGACCACGCGGCGCAGATTGTCGGCTGCTGTGACTCCGCGCTCGGGCTGCTCTTGCTCGACGGCGTGGATGTAGAAGTGGTTCGCGCCGGGGTGATCGGGGTCGCGTTCGACGACGTAGTCGAGGGTGGCGAAGACCTCTTCGGTGAGCGGCTTTGGTTTGCCGTCCTCCGTCCAGTAGGCCCAGGGCATGGTGTCCATCATGGCTTCGGCGAAGAGGGTTTGGATTTGCAGGTCGTCCGGGAAGCGATTTGCGACCGACCTCATGGCGTCGGCGTAGGCCTGGTCGAGTGACGCGCGATTCGCTGGGGGAGTCGCGCTGTAGCGGGTCTCGAGCGCTTCGATGAGGGCGCGTTCCTTGTCGCTTGCATGCGGTGAGCGGGCGACGGCCTCGCTTAGTGTTTGGTAGGCCTTGGTTTCGCGCTCGGGGGTGGGTACCGGGTCGTTGATGTTGGGGCCGAGCACCAGAGCGGCTCCCCAGAGGCAAATCGCACAAGATTCATCGAGCCGCGCTGCCTCTCGAAACGAACGCTCGGCTTCCAAGTGATTGAAACCGTAGGCGAGAGTCAGCGCTTGGTCGAAGTAGCGCTGCGCGAGCTCGGACTGCGATGAGATCTGCCAGTGTAGATCGCCCATGCCTTCGAGAAGGGGGGCGGTCCGCGCGGTAGTCGCGGCCTCGGCTGGCGTCGTAGCGCTTGGCTCGGCTGGCGGCGACGAGGCGCAGGCGAACGCGAAGACTAGAGTGAAGCAAGAAGCGACCCGGCGAATTGCAGCAGTCATGATTGTCCTCCTGAGGGTCCTTTATACACCCGCGCTGAGAGCGGGCGGAGGGGGTACGCGGTCGGCTTGGCGACTTGGGCGCTGTCGCCGATCGGGTCTAGAATACACGAGGAGTGACACGTGAGCTCAGTACGAAAAGAACAGATCTGCGCCCTGCTCAAAGGGATTGAGACGGGTGACCCTACGGCGGTGGCGGTCGTCAACCAAGAGAAATACATTCAGCACAACCCCCAAACTCATGAGGGGAGCGAGGGGTTGGCTGCGCTGTTCGCACGGCTCTCGAAGACGTCTCCTCGCGTCAACATCGTGCGCGTTTTTGCCGACGGCGATTACGTTTTCGCTCACACGGAATACGACTTCGCTACACGGCGAATCGGTTTCGAAGTCTTTCGCTTCGAGGGGGAGCGGGTTGTCGAGCATTGGGACAACATCCAAGCGAGGCGAGGGCCGAACCCGTCTGGCCACAGCATGGTCGACGGACCCGTCGAAGCGGCCGACCTCGGTCGGACCGAAGCGAATCGGAGCTTTGTTAGGAAGTTCATCGAGGATGTGCTCATCGGTCGTCGCGTTGACCGGTTGGCGCACTACATCGACGGGGCTCGGTTCACGCAGCACGACCCCGAGCTAGAGGACGGAATCGACGCGCTCGAGGCGCAACTGGAGGCCGTGTCGGGCGAGCGCCCGGTCGTCGAGTACGAGCGCGTCCATCGGGTTCTCGCCGAGGGGTCATTTGTGCTCACGGTCAGTGAGGGCTTCCTCGCCGGCGTGCATTCGTCGTTCTACGATCTGTTCCGCGTCGAAGGGGGCAAGCTCGTCGAGCACTGGGACACGGTCGAAGCCGTGCCCGCGCCGTCCGAATGGAAGAACGACAATGGCAAGTTTTGAGTGCTGGGAGGCGGACGGCGGAGTCTAGGGCTGCGCGATTGTGCTGCGCCGAAGTCGCCCCTGCGAAGGTTTCTGCAACTAACTACAGGCACTCGACCTGACAGTATTCGCTGCCCGGACAACAGACTCCGGCTCCGTCTTCCAAGAACGGACACATCGAGAGTTGTTCCGCTCCCGGATCGCAGGGAGGCGCACACGCCCCCTCCTCACACACGCCGACCGGATACGAACTATCGTCGTCAGGGGCCTCGGTCAGAGGACAGAATGTGGTGGGCACGGCATCTACCGCGTCATGGATGCACGCTCCCGTCGTCGAGTCGCAGCTATCGGCGGTGCATACGTTTTCGTCGTCGCAGCGGATCGGCGTGAACGTGCACATCCCGTCCCACTCACACGCGTCGACTGTACAAAGGTCGTCGTCGTTGCACTCGACTCCGTCGCAAAGCGACTCCCCACCACATCGCCCGCCTCTGCATACGAGCGTCATCCCGTCGCCGCCGCACTCATTGTCGTCATTGGTGGGGTCGTGGTGGCACGTGGTCTCTCCCGAGACAAAACTGCTCGTGCACCGATCGAGGGTGCAGATGTTGCGGTCGTCGCAGTCGACGCCGTCGCATGGATTGTTGAGGTCTACGCCGCAACCCGTACCGGTGGCGAGTAGCGCGCACGAGAAAAGAAAGCTGATTGTTCGGTCCAAGGCACACCTCCATGAAGGTAAGTAAAAGCAAGTTGCCTGAACGATAGTAGCATCAGGCGTGCCAGCGTTGGCGCCTTTCGAAGCCGGCGAATTCAAAGTCGAATCGGTTGGAATGTGAACCTGGTCGCCACAGGCGTGAGCTCTTTGCAACACGAGGACGAGAGTAGCGCGATGCGGAGTTTGTATCGTTGGAACTGTTGTTCTCGGACTATCGCTCTCCGAGGAGCTTGCCGGCTTCGTGGTCTACCTCCGTCGGCTCCGTCTCGGACCGGGGCGTGGGCCTAGGTCATCTCGCTACCAAGACTCCCGGATATCTGGACAACCTCGCCTTGCCTCCCCAATTCCCGGATACCCGTACAGCGTTGCCCTACCCTCCCGGACTCGTATGCCCGATGGCGATCAGCTCGAGAACCGCGCGAGCCGCGCTTATCGGTCGAAGCCGCCGCGGGATGCGTGAGAATCTGGCTTTCCGGTCAACCTCGGTCGGATCGCTCGATTGAAGAAGAAGGGCGAAGTCCGGATGTCCTCCACGGGGGCCGACGCGCCGAGTCGTTCCGCAATGCTCTCACATCGGTTTACCCGAGCCTCGGCCAGGACGCCGGCCACGACAGTCCGTTTGCATGGACACTGGAACCCTACTCCGTCGATGGCTTCTCAATGAACATCAGTTGGTCAAGAGTGGCCCAGGTTGCGCCCGATGTTGTACGAGTGGCGCTTGAGCACGGCCTTGGTGTCTACGACCCACAGGTGAGCCTCACGTACAACCCGACTCGTGTGGTGACCGAGAGTGACGCAGTGCTTCAATCCCCGTGGGCTTGGGTTCAGCTTCCCGCACAGCAACCGTTGATTGGAGAACTCGTGACACCCCTAGGCAAGCAGAAGGATGATCCCTACTGCATTCTCGAACGTCCCGACTCGGCCTACATGCAGACTCTGGCAGAGCCCGAAGGCAATTTCGTGTTGGAACACCGTCTCGCTGGCGGCGGGACCCATTTCCACATTCCGGGCGGAGCAGATGCAGAGACTGTGGTTCATGCTCTCGAAGCCTTCGCCTTACGTCAAGACGCGTGGACCGCATTGCCATGGGAAGAGATTTCGATTTAGCCGCGCGGGCTACATCCACGGCACCTCCGGCCGATTCGCGGGCCTTGGTTGGATCTTTGTTTGCGGCGGTGGCCTAGTCCCGACGTGCTTCGCGACTAGAGACCAGGACCAGCCGCGCTTGACAAGAACAGTCGCCAGGACGTTCAATCCGCCTATGTCTTATCACTATTCTTGTCTCTTCTTGGTCTGTTCCACTCTTTGCGCGCTGGGAGGCGGAGCCTGCTCCGAGGAAAGCTGTTTCGCGGCGGGAACGCTGATCGACACGCCGCTAGGCGCGACGCCGATCGAAGCTCTGCGGGAGGGCGACCTCGTTTGGGGCTACGACCTACGCGCGGGGGAGCGCGTTGCTGCGACCATCTCGCGAACTTTCGTCCACCGCAATGCGCTCGTTCGCGACCTTCGACTAGCCGGGGGCGTCACGCTCCGGGTAACCGATGAGCACCCTTTTTACGTCCCCGGCGAGGGGCGATACGTGCCGGCATCGGAGCTGTCTGCCGGTGTCGAGCTTGCCAGTTTGGAAGCGGCGTCTCTGAGCGAAACGCCTCTTGTTTCATCGTCCGAGGCGCGTAGGCGAACGACGGTCTACAACATCGAGGTCGCTGGTGTTCACAACTACTTCGCAGCAGGCGTGCTGGTGCACAACAAGTCGATTTGGCAACCGCTGCCGGAGCTGGAGATCGGAATGGCTTGCGAGCCGGAGACCGAAGGATGCTTCGACGCAGCGGTGAACGCCGTGCGGGCGAACGCCTCCTGTATTCTCGAAGCGGCCCCGAGCCTGGTGGACGCCTGTACGGGAACGGAGACCGTACTGAATCCGGTCAGTTGTTCTACGACCGAGCTCGAGTCGACCCATGGCGTGCTCTTCCTCAGCGTTGCGGGAACAGAGTACTTCCCAGGCCTCGATCCGAACCGTACCGACTGCAATGCGGGCTTCGATCTCGATGGCTGCTTGGGGACGAGCTGCGTCAACGGTGGGTTCGCGGCTGGTGAAGGCATCGATGGAGTCGACAACGGCCTTGGGGGGGCGGGAGACTTGGTCGCCAACGTGGCTGGCAACCTCGTGGGCATCAACCAGGCGTTCTATGATGGGCTCTGTAGCGGCTCGGTCGACATCGCGCTCGAGCTTGCACCCAACTTCGAAGAAGGCTGCGTGAACGTAAGGCCGATCTTCGGGGGCACGCCAGCGGTTTCGGTCATTCCGATGAATCTCAGTGACCAAGGCTGTATCAGCGGCACCCTCGGAACCGTTCCGCTCCAGGTCATCGAGCCACCGGTCGTGTTGGCCAATGCGGTCCTTCGGGGGACGATCGATTTCGCGAGCGGCTTCGCGCTCGAGCTCGGCGGAACCGTCGATTGGCAAACTGTGTCAACGGTTGCCGACGTACTGATCGAAGGCGGCTCCGCTGTAGTTCCCTTTATCTTGGACATCAACGAAGACCTGAGTGGCGACAACAATGCGGAATGCAACGCGCTGTCCGTAGCATTCGACATGCGCGGCGCCCTTTGACGCGCCTGCTACCTAGCTGGCAGATCGTGGACTCAAACGCACTTTTCCTACTTCCCCACCCGTCGAAGTGTAACGGTCTGGGGTTTCTTGCCGCTCTCGATCAGGGTGAGGACGATTGCGTCGCCCTTGGGCTTGGCGCGGAAACGGACATTGGCCGACTTGGGTCCAAGGTGGCCGACGAACTGCTTGCCGTCGCGCTTGCCGCGGAGGTTCACCTTGGCCTTGCCTACGCGGAGCGCGCCGCGGATTCCGTTCGGCGTCTCGCGGACCTCGAGCTGAGCGCGCTTGCCGCCGAGGTTGCCCTGGTAGACGCCGTCCTGCGCGTAGCTCGTCGCGGGGAGCGCTGACAGCGCAGCAGCGACGAGACCCGCGAGGACGAATGTTCCGAGGCGGCGAGGGCCAACGGGCTGCGGCAAAATGACGAGGCGAGGCATGGGTTTTGTTTAGGGTTGCAAGGGACGATTTGCCAGCGTTGGTGCGGCAGGCGACTTGGCGTCTGGTGCTGCGCGATTCGGCGCTCATCGTGATACCGATGGGCTAAGAGGCCACCGGCGGGAAGCGGCGACGGCGCCAACCGCGCTGAGGTCGCGAGGGAGATGGGCTGACGCTCAGAGTGAAGGAGCGAAGCGAATTCAAAGGCCCTGTCCGCATTGCGAGTCACGCGACCTGACGTCTAGTACCGTGTAATTCGGCGCTCATCGCGATCCCGACGAACAGAGAGACGTCCCCGTCGCGTAAGCACGCACCATGATCTTCCGCAGAGAGACCGTTTGTTCTCGCTTTGACCTCCGCAAGCGGGGGTAGGCGCGCGTCGGGCTCTACGGTACTTTCGTCCAACAAACGACGGGAGCGATCTATGAGGCTGAGGCGATTCGTTTGGTGGCTGGCTTGTGCATCGCTGGTCTGCGCAGCGCACGGCTGCACTGACGACGGTCCAGATGGAGCGGGCGGCAGTGCGGGAACGGCCGGCAGCGCGGGCACGGGCGGCACTGCGGGGGCGGGGGGCACCGCGGGCGTCGGCGGGACCGCGGGCGCTGGCGGTACTGGAGGCGAGCTCGCTTTTGAAGGCCGCGTTCCCGACTTGGACGTGGCCGCGCGGCGTGCGCAGATCGTGTTCGAAGGTGAGGTCATCGGAATTGAGTACGCGAACGCGGAAGACAACGGCACCGGCGGAAGTGACCCCGATGACGACGACGACGCGGGCGTGTTGCCACATACGTTCGTCACCTACAGCATCATCGAGAACTTCACCGACAACCACGACGAGCCGACGATCACGTTGCGGTTCATGGGAGGTGTCGATCCGGAGTCGGGTCCGGACTACGATATCTTCGCGGTTGCGCAGGCGCCGCGTTTCGATATTGGCGATCGCGACATTCTCTTCGTTACGGGCAACACGGAACTTGCTTGCCCGCTAGACCGTTGTTCGCGCGGCAGGTTTCGGATCCTGCAGAGCCCGCGAGAGTCCGCGCCCAGTGTGTTTTCCGAATATGGGCAGGAGGTGCGTCTACTCGAGGATTCGCGTGACGAAGGCCGCTTGTTCTTCATCGGTGAGCACCGGATCCCGGAGACTCTTCAACACACGATTGCTCTGCCTGACGGTTCGGAAGCCTCGATGGAGCTGATCGTCGAGGACGAGCCCGTGGAGCCACAGCCACCGGAGCTCTTGCGCCGGCCAAAGCACAGCGATGCGCATGATCCAGGCGGCCAGGAGCCGACGGACCAACCCAGCGAATCCGCCGACGCACCAATCGCTGGCATCCGCTTGGGACCAAACGCCTTTCGCACGCTCGTTCGCCGCACCGTGGACCTCGGTCTCGTCTGGCCACCCGCCGTGAATGCCGATCCCACGTTCGCCTTTCGTATTGGCGAGGCGGTGATGGACGACGCAGGTCCGCGGCGTGACGACGACCCTGAAGTGGATCCGCCCCCGGATGACGCCCTCGGGCTCGATGAGGCCGCGGCGCTGGCCGTGGCGCTGCGGGAGGCGTGCGGAGAGGACGCCGATGCTCAGTGTGATGCTCTGTTACCAGCCGACGAGGCCCAACGGCTGCGGGTCCTCCGGCAAACCACCACCGGCATCCTGGAGGAGCCGAACGAGGAAGACGAAGTATCGAGAAGTGAAGACATGTGGACCGCGAGGAGGGAATGAACATGCGTAGCAATGCACGAGCTCTCTTGCGCGACGGCGTCCTCCTCTTGGCGCTTGCCTCCTTGGCAGTCCCCAGCACGGCGTTCGCTTACACGTACTGGACCTGCAACGGTACCGTGCTGAAATTCAGCTCCAACAACCTGACATACGAGGCCGGCACGAATTCATTCGCGAGCGAGAACCGGCGCTACTCTTTGCGGCAGGCGATGATTCACTGGAACGACGCGCCGTCAAACTTTCAATTCAACGAGCCCGCATGGAACAAGGGTGTCAGCACCAGCAACAACACCAGCGAAGTTTGGTACTCCACGGACAACGGCATTCTAGACGGGGCACCGGCGCGCGCCCTTATCAAGTGGAACTGCAGCATCTTCTCCAAGAAGTTCAAGTCCGTGGACATCGTCATGAGCAACAACGTCTCATGGATGAACTACGAAGACCGCGGCAACCACCGCAAGTGGTATCCGAACGGAGGCGGGTACCGCCCTGCACAAACGACGTTGATGCACGAGTTGGGCCACGCGTTGGGGCTCGGGCATTCGAATGTCCGTTACAACCTGATGGGCAACGATACCGAAGTGATCACCCTCAACAACGAGAAATTTCGCTCGTACAGCAGCGAGGACCCCTCGCGCGGCGCGGCGTTCGTGTATGGAACCGACAACGGTAGCAAGCCGGATCTGAGCGTTACGCCATTCAAGTACAACGGGACGAGCGGGGAGTATTCGTCCCATCGCTTCGCGCAGGTGTTCAACTCGGCAGGGACGCAATCATTGCCGTGGATCTGGGACAGCTCTCGGCAGGAATGGTACGTCGAGGTCAAACGTGGCGTGACCTACAAGTTCGAGTTCACGTACGAACACCTCGGGCCCGGCGGCGCGATCAACACCAAGGCCGGCTACTACCTTTCGAGCAACACCAACATCACGACCTCCGACTGGTACCTCGGCGACAGGAACTTCACCCTCGGCTGGAACACGCCCTACACGACCAAGCGCACCTTCACCATTCCGGGCAACGCTCAACTGAAGCGGTACTACTTTGGCGTCATCATCGACTACCAAAACACGACCAACGAGCGCTACGGCGGCAACAACCAGGCCTATCATGCGATTCAAGTCACCGATTAGCGCACTACGGGCGTCTCTCGGGCGACGACCGCGCCATGTTCTGCCCTGGCACGCGTTCTTTACTGGGTCACCTTGATGTACAGTCACGGCTGCGCATGTGAGTGACTACTTTCGACACCTGCTGCTCCGGACACCACTCGAGAAGCCCGACTTGCTTCTTCACGACGTGGCTAAGCTCACGGCCCTCGTCCGGCATCCGGGGTTGTTCAACGTGCAGGTGGAACGGGCGGCCCTTCGCGCCGCCATGCGTCGCCTGATTACTCGTTCCGATGCGACTTGCATCGACGTCGGCTCTCACATTGGGAGTATGGTTTCGCTCTTGCTCGAGCTCGCGCCTGCTGGGCAGCACATGGCCTTCGAGCCCATGCCAGACAAGGCCAAGTGGCTGCGCAAGAAGTTCCCGTTCAAGGCGTTTTGCTTCATCGCTACGCCACGCTAGCGCTACCGCTCGTGGGCATTGCGACGCGCGGTGCTCAGCTCGACGGTACGGTTCGGAGCATCGTCGACACAAACGCCCTTTCGGCTTCACTCGCTGCGCGACCCAACGTTGACGTTCGTATCGGTCGGGGGCCACGAATAGCGACCACTCCTAGGGCCATCCACAGCACGAAGAACGGTGAGGTGTCGGTGGCATTGGCGGTGCGGTCCGCCGAAGGGTCCGGGCGGCCTGACGCTCTAGGAGCTTTGCCCCACGGCCGCAGCGAGGGCTGCTGCAGACGGCATCTCTGAGCCTATCGTGTTACCCGTGGTGACGTGAAACGCCAAGCCTTTCAAGATGTCTGTTGTTATCCTCGTCATCATCGGCTTCATCAGGAGCGCGCCCATGAGCGACCCGACGGGGCCGTACTTGACGACAAAGTCCATGGAGAAAGACGCGTCGCTCGTAGCGCCGTCGACAGGAGTCACCTTCATTTGTGCCCGCATGCTTTCGAGCGGCATGGAGAATTGACGGAGCTCGATATCGAGGCTCTCGCCTTCTTTGTACCCGACGATCTCCTCGAGCACGGTAGACTTGTCGTAGAAGGTGCACAGGCGTTTGGTGCCGAGCCCGGAGGCCACCTCACCGACGATGGGTGAGCTCTCGACGTTCGACGAAAAGCGCTCGATGCTACTGAAATCTCGGAGTGTCTCCCAGACCTTCGCTGCGGGTGCGTTCACCCTTGCGGTTGCTTCTACGTGATGTGCCATGAGTCGTCTTCCTCGTTCTGGTTGGTGGTCTCTGGGCTGCGGATGTACGTATGTAGCATCAAGCCAAGGGCGCATCCGGGAACGTTCTGGACTGGGGAGGCTAATCCGCCAGGCGTTTCTTGACTCGCCGCCTCAGCACGGGAAGCAGCGTGGACTCGAACCATGGGTTCTTCTTCATCCAGATGCGTGAGCGCCAACTGGGGTGCGGGAGCGGAATCGTTTCGGCGCCGTACTCTTTGAAAGAGCGCACTGTCTCAGTCAGCGTCTTTTTTCGAGATAGGCCAAGGTAGTGTCGCTGTGCATACTGACCAGCCAGCAGCACGAGGGGGGCTGGTGCAATCTTTCCAAGCACACGCTCGTGCCACTGTGGCGCACACTCAGGGCGCGGTGGCGCGTCGCCGCTCTTTGCCTTGCCGGGGTAACAGAACCCCATCGGGACCAACGCGAACGAGTCCGGGTCGTAGAACGAATCGCGAGGCACCGAAAGCCACTCCCGAAGATGGTCGCCCGAAGGATCATCCCAGGGGATCCCCGTTTCGTGCACCTTGGTGCCAGGCGCCTGCCCGATGACTACGATTCGACTCTTCGACGAGAACTGGACCACCGGGCGGGGGCCGAGGGGAAGGTGCTCGCGGCAGATATCGCAGCGACTGATTTCGTTCTTGAGCGCGCGCAATGACATCTCGACCGGGGCCAAAGCTATCACGAGGGCGGCACCGAGGAATTCGGGGATGTCTGGGTGCCGTGAAAAGAAGCTGCAAGCCGACGCAGGCCGGGCCTTCACGCTTCACAGCGTCAGCGTCAGCGTCAGCGTCAGCGTCAACAGTAGGACACTGTCTCCAGGTTGAGCCAAGTTGCCAACGCACCGAGCTCGCTCTGTAAAGCGGACGCCGTTTCTTTTTGGTCGACTCCGTCTTCGTAGTGAAGGCTTCGTACGAGCAAGGTTCTGCCGGGACGGTCCGCCTTCAGGTCCACGCGTGCGACAATTCTGTCTCCCAGGCGGAACGGCAGGACGTAGTAGCCCCACCGGCGCTTCGATTCCGGAACGTAGATTTCTATCCGATACTCGAAATCGAATAAGCGTTCGGCTCGCGGCCGGAACCAGACAAGCGGGTCGAACGGAGATAACAGTGACGCACCGGGGATGGAGCGCGGAAACCGAGCCTGATCCGAGAGGTAGGCCGTGTCTTTCCAGCCTTCCACGTCCACAGGCGTCAGCACGCCCTCCTCGACCAACTCTGCAACTCTCGGCGCCGCGTCGCGCGCCGTCATTCGATAGTAGTCGGCGAGGTCGTGTACCGTCGCTATGCCAAGCGACTGCGCCGACTGTCGCAGCAGTTCTCGACGTGCGTCGGTTTCAGTCGTGCACTGAAGACGATGCTCATCATCGATCAGGCGTTCCGGAAGGTCGTACACTCGCTGGAAATTACTGAGGCGCCGCCGCACGGCGAGCTGTCCGCGACCGAAGTGGTGCTCCAGTGCCCAACGTTGTATTGGCCGGTTCCAGTCGCCCGGTTTGCCGCTAGTGGGGCTAGGCGCCGCCGGCAGATCGTTGGCCGTGACGCCGCCATCCACGGCGATCTGTTCCAGGATAGATCCCAGGTAGGCCTCGGGATTGTCCAGCGTTTGCAGCGGGTCGTGCTTCCAGGGGCGCCAGGTCTCGCGACGGTAGTTGAGTAACGGCCAGTCACTCACCCGTACGATCGAGGCTTCATGTGCCCAGTGCTCGGTGAACTCGCGCGAATCATAGAGAAAGCGTTCGAGGCGATTTCGGTCGTAGCCACCCAGCCTCGACCACAGCATCAGGAAATGCGCAGGAATGAGCACATTCACAAAATCGAGCTGCAGAACACCGATGGCATGCAGGGCTCGCCGAAAATGTCGCACATCGGACGGCGTCGCCGGTCGCGGCCGGTCGAATCCCTGCGCGGCAAGCGCGACTCGACGCGCCTCAGTCGCGGACAGACTGCTTCTACGACGTGGCACCGCTATTTCGCTCCTGAAGATGGCAGAATGCGCATCTTATGAAAACGCTGTCCGAGAGCGTAGTACAAACGACGCGTGGCTCAGGCGCGCGAAGCGGCGACCCGGCGGCGCAGCGGGGAGACCCGCTGATTCCAGATTTCGCGAAGGGCGGCCGCGGCCAGGGGTAGAGCGAGCTTGGGCTTGAGGAAATCGCTCCAAGGGGCTTCGCCCATCATGATGTCGGCCCAGGCGAAGAAGAAGGCGTCGTCGCGCTCATTGGCGACCCGGGCCATCGAATCGACGAGCTCGGGGTAGCGGGCCATCAGCTGCGAGGCCTTTTCGGCGAGCGGGAACTTGTTGCCGAACTCCTTGTGCCACGCGTCTTGGTAGGCGGAGAGGAACTGCTCGTCGAAGCGCCCAACGCGAAACGCGTGAATCAGGGTCTCGGCGGCCTTCTCCGCACCCTCCATGGCGAACTGGATTCCCTCGCCGGTGAGCGGGTCGATGTGGCCGGCCGCGTCGCCAATGATGAGGAGGTTGTCCGCGTAGCTCTTCGGGATACCACCGAGTCGAAGCCAGGCACCCTTCATCGGTTCGATCTGGTAGCCGGTGCCGAGGTGCTTGCGGAGGATGCTGTTCTTCTCGAGCAGGCCGTGGTGCACGTCCTTCAAATCGGAAGGCACCGCCTTGCCGCCGGGGATGATGTACGCGCAGTAGTTCAGCACGTCGTTTGGGTGGCGGAAGATCGCGGCGTATCCGGGCAACAGGTCGCGCTCCATGTAGCAGACCCCGTCGGTGTCGAACGAATGCGTGCCGCCGTCGATGAAGGCGCGGCTGCAAATCGCCTGAGGGTTGTCTTTGACGATGCCGAGCGAGCGGGCGAGCTTCGAGTGGGCGCCGTCTGCAAGCACGAGGGTTCGGCTCTGGAACCGGCGGGAGCCGGAATGAACCGACCAGCTTGCCGCACGATCGTCGAACACGACCTTGTCGACGCCGAACTCCTCCACCAGCTCAGCCCCGGCACCCTGAGCCGCGCGGACGATCCGTTCGTCCATGATGATGCGCTTGACCGACAGCGGCGTGCCACTCGGGTTCTCGCTCGAGTCGCTCAAGCACTCGACGCCGGCGGGGCTGACGAAGCCCCCCGAGGTGGTGAACAGGCACTCGCCCGCCTCGATGAGCTGGTCGAGCACGCCCATTCGCTCGAGGTGCCGCTGCGCACGCGGAATTACCGCGTCGCCACAGAACTTGTCGCGCGGGAACTTGGCCTTGTCGAGAAGGAGAACACGGATGTCCTGCTTCGCGAGGTACCAGGCACAGGTAGCGCCAGCAGGCCCCGCACCGACGATCGCGACGTCGTAAAGGTCAGTGGTCATGCCCTGGTTCTATCGGAGGCTGACCAGGCGATCAACGGTAGGGAGACCCCGGGGTGTGGTATTGAACCAAGGGCAAGACGCGCTTTATCTAGACACCCTCTGGGAGCTGGGGTTGCTGCTCAGCGCTGCGCCTCGTCGTTCGGCCTTTTCCCACATCCGTAGGTAGCCTTCCGCGGACTTGAACAGTGGCTCCAGGTCTTCGTCGGAGACTCCATCGCGGCGGACCTCTTCGATGAGCTCCGCGACCAAGCCGAGGTGAATCATGCCCTCGGTGTTGAAGTCCACGCTGCGATTTCCGAGCTTCGGCTGCTGAAAGGTGATGTCACCCGCATACGACGTGAACGGATAGCTGATCCGATCCTCCTGGTTTTCGCAGTTGCTCTCGTTTCCGAATCGGGGCCCGGGCGCGCCGGCAAAGCCGTTGAAGTCGAAGCCGAATCCCTCGGCGGGGAAGGCTCCCTTGTCACGCATGAGCTGGATCCGCGCCTGGTAGCCATCATCCATCGTGGCCGGTTCGGTCGCCGAACGGCAGCGGCCAAAACCCGACTTGGAGACGCCGCCGAGCTCGTAGAGCAGCCCATCATTGTTGTTGCCGTGGGTGCCCACCGCCGGGTAGTCGTTCTCGACCAGCATCTCGAAAGCCCGCCTGTAGGCGAGCCTCGGCAGGTGGTCGATCTCGATCACGATCCCCCGCTTCATCATCTCTTCGATCAAGCGCTCGCCGAGCGGAGTGAGTCCCGCATTCTGACAGTACTCTCCGTCGCGTGGACCTTCGGACGAGAGCTGATCGAGATACTGGACGAGCGTCCCAATCGGATCGTCTTCGTAGTCGCGAACGTTCTCCAACTCAGGGGGGGTCGAGTCGTACACCTCTCGGGGCATGTTGATCCCGGGAAACGAAAGCCCACCATCGTCGAACACCGATGGCAAGCCCTGGAGGTCTTCGGAGCACTCGACGAAGTTCGACCAATGGCCGGTCAAAGCGAAGTTGCCGATGTCGATGAAACGCTTGTCTCCATCTCCTGCCGAGAATGCGCTGTCGAACTTGTGGTTCGGAAAGAGAACGCGAACCCCCTTGTCGTAGTACTCGTCCAGCTTCTCGATGACGGTGGCCTCGTCACACCTCTCGAAACCGCTCCGCGGCACCAGGAAACAGTCGAAGAGAAAGGACGTCTCGATCCCGAGAAGGACGGCGAGCTTTCCTGCCCGGATGACTTCGCGCGCCTCGGCTGGGCTCTTGACGATGCGGAACCAGCCCTCCCCCGGGCCGCCTGATTGCGCATCGATGTACCGTTCCAAATTGTAGGTCTCTTCGATGATCCGATCGACCGAAACCATGTCGTTGCATTCGAAGCGAGCGGGCTTGTTCCCCAAGGCAACGAACGTGTCGCAGAGGAACTTCATCGTCATCGCGTGCTGAACGAGGAGCCGCATTCCGGCGAGATGCGCGCGTTCGATCCACTTGTAGTACTGGGTCTGATGGGTAGCGCTCTCACGCGCGTTCGGCCACGACGTGAAGGCCGGATAGCCCTCAGTCGCGTGGTTGAATCCCGGAGTTTCCCCGGCGACGAGCGGGAGCAGGACCTGTTGCACCGAGAGGCCGCGGTTATCGAATGAATAGCCGAGCAAATCCTTACGGCCTTCCTCGCCGTGCGGGATTTCGCAGTCCGGCAGCGCGTGCTCGACGCCGAGCCGGTGAAATGCGGACCCGTGATACAGGCCGCCTCCCGCGAAGCCAAAGTTCGTGAGCAGGTGCGTGTGCGTCTCGGCGAACCCGAAGACGGAGCCATCCTCGAACTCGATCGGGTCGACAACACCCTCTGCGTCGACAGTGAGCTCCGGGAACGTTGCGCAGCCGGACTGCTCGACGAGCTCGACCGCATCGACATCCCGGCGTTCTGCCACGACCCCGGATCCAGAGAGGTAGCCGCCCGACTTCATGTGCCGCAGCCAGAAACGTCCGGTCAGGCTCTCGACCTCCCACTCGCCCTCCGATTGGAACTCGTCGTCGATCTCGATGACATCGCCTACTTTGACGGTGTCGGACTCGAGCGCCGAGGCCCGTTGGAGAAGACTGCCGTCCGAGACGAGGTACTGCTCGTCTCGATCGAACAGCAGGTACGTGCCGAGATCAGCGGCGCGCAGGTGAAAGCGCGACGCTTGCTCGAGACCGGCGGACGCCGACGCTTCGAACGCATCACCAGACTGCGTTCGGGTGATGAAGCGCGTGCCATCCGACGCTGCACTCGAAACGCATTGGTTCGCAAGCGTAGACACCTTCGTGGGCAGCTCCGAGCCGCCGGAGCTGCTGCTGCAGCCGCCTAGCAACACGGCGAGGAAACAGAGGGCGAGAGCTAGGAATCGAGCTGAAAGCATGGCGACCGGCTATCATGTCGCCCGGCGGCCGGTCAATGCCGCGCCAAGGAAAACCGCCGGAAACGCGACCGACTCTTTGCTGCACCCGAGTGGCCCCTAGGGGGCGACGTAGGCGCGCCACCGATGAGACGACGCGCACGTCAGCGATGCCTCCGCGCAGCTCATGCGCAAGGTCGAATGAAGTCGCGGGGTTCCACGTGCCGCTGGTAAAAAACCGCTCGAGGGTGTCGAATTATCGAAGCCCGGCTCGACTGGGGAGTGAGGGGCAGCCGCCCTGCAACGAAAGGAGCCCTCATGAGCTACGAACACGGAAGATTTGTTTGGTTTGAGTTGATGACCAAGGACGTCGAGGGAGCCAGGTCCTTTTATCCCGAGACGCTACCCTGGCGCATCGAACCGATGACGATGCAGAACGGTTCCGAGTACAATTTAATCAAGGCCGGCGACGCCGAGATCGGCGGGATTTTGTCGCCCGAGGCGGATGTTCCAACGGCTTGGGTGAGTTATGTCTCGGTGCCAGACGTCGAGGCGACCGCAAACAAGATCAAGGCCGCGGGTGGCGCGACCCACATGGAGGCTTTCGATGTCCCTGGTGTCGGCCGGATGCAGCCTGTGAGCGATGCGCAGGGCGGCATGTTCTGTCTGTACAAGGCAGAGACTGGAGACCCACCGAGAGCCGAGGGACCGGGGTCGCTTCATTGGAACGAGCTCTGGACCCAAGACCCGCAAGCCTCACTCGCGTTCTATGAAGGCGTGCTCGGCTATACCCACGAGGAGTTCCCGATGCCTCAGGGCACGTACTACGTGCTCAACGATGGCGACGAGGCGCGGGGCGGCATCATCAAGGCGCCAAGCCCAGACATCCCGACGATGTGGCTGCAGTACGTCGAAGTCGAAGACTGCGATGCAACGCTCGATCGCGCTCAACAGAACGGCGCGACTATCGTCGGCCCGCCAATGGACGCTGAGGGTGTCGGCCGGTTTGGGATGTTTCGTGACCCGTTGGGTGGAATGCTAGGAGTGATCAAACCTGCGAGCGGCTAGCGCTGCAATGGTCGACGCCCGATGCCTAGGCCGGCTCACGGCACGCCGAGCACATCCGAAGCACCACAGTCATCGAACTCGAACACGGCGAGCCCCTCGCCGGAGACCAAGCCGTAAATGTGGTTCTCCGTTGCGGCCAAGGTGAAGATGGTTTCGTTCGTCATATCGTAGACTATCGGACCAAACGGGCTGTCAACTGCCAGGTGCCCGCTCGCGAAACCGGGAGACGCGGCTCTGGCGCGGTAGAGGTAGCGGCCGTCCGTCGTCACGTCGGTGAGGTCCAGCAAGGCGCGGCGTTCCATCTTTCCGAGTCTCTCGGGATCGGAGATGTCAATGACCGAGAGCCCGTTGTGGATGAACCCGGACTGGCCCCTCCGCGTGTGTTTGACGTAGGCGCGGTCACCGACCAGCGTGATGCCGAAGAACTCGGTTGACGAGTCCTCCACGATCGAGTCGAGCTCGGTCGGCATGCTGGGGCGCGTCACATCAACCGTGATCAGTCCGCGCGCTGTGTCGGTGAGATAGGCGACGCCGTCCCGAGTCGCGACGTCCCAAGATCTCGAGGCGGAGAACCCACTCAATACCAAAGGGTTTTCGCGATCCGAGCTGTCTACTACCAAGAGCCCGTTCCGCCCGGCCGTGACATACGCGTAAGACCCTTGGACACTGACACTGAACGCTTCGCCTAGCGTGTCGGTGACGGACATCAGTCTCGGGGCGCGCGGGTCCGATACGTCGACTAGCGCCAGCCCGGCCTCCCGAAGCGCGAGGTACGCCGTGGCTCCCGAGACCTCGATATCGACGGTCACGTCGGGAAGCTCGACGAGCCCTTCGAGCACGATGCGCGCTGGGTCGGTCGTGTCCAAGATCCAGAGCCCGTCCGAAGTTCCTACGTAGAGCAGCCCATCCTCGGCGTGGAGATTCCCTGCCTGAAACCGTCCCAGCGAAGAGAACACGGGCCTTGGGTCTGCCGGCTCGGAGAGATCCAGGACCGCCAGTGGGCCGCTATCGCCCACGACGTAGGCCGTCGTGTCATCGATCGCGATGCCGCGCGGCCGGCTTATCGCCTCGACGGTGGTACGTAGTGAGAGATCTCCAGACTCGGTGATTTCGTAGACGAGGAGGCCCACGTGGTACGCCACCGCATAGAGAGTTCCCCCGCGCGCGTCGATCCTGAAAATCCGAGACCCGAGCAGATCCGTCTGGCCCTCGTAGTTCGGTGTCGACGGCGTCGACACGTCCAACGCGACGAGCCGTCCGTTCGAATTCCCCCAGGCGGCTCCGACATACGCACGATCGCCGACCACGGCGATACTCTCGGCTCTTCCGGTTTGTGCGGTGAGCGACAGCGACCCTTCGATGGTAGGCGCGAGCGGGTCGGACACGTCGATGATCAAGACCTCGGAGTCCGCGGCGATGTACGCACGCCCTCCCTGCACCGCGACGTCCGAGCCAGCGTCGGTGTCGACGAACCCGACGGGTAGCGGGCTCCTCGGGTCCGATACGTCGTAGATCCGGAATCCGGCTTCGCCGGCGACGGTGTAGGCAAAGTCGCCTTCGAAGGCGATGGCACTCGGCCTACCCGGTGGATTGAGCGTTGCGACCGCGTCGGGCGCGAGCGGGTTCGTGATATCGAAGATCAAGACGGAGTCCGCTAGCGCGTAGAGCCAGCCGTCGTGAATCGCGAGCCGCTCGAAGACTTCGCTTGGGACGTGGGCTACCTGCGCCGCCCGCACTGGGTCGCTGACATCGAGCACGGCGAGGCCATGCCCTCCCCCTACAGCGGCCATGTAGATCAGGTCTTCGTGGCGCACGACGTCTCGGCCTCTGTCGGGCATCACGAAAGAGCCGATGCGCTTGATCGACGGGGAAAGACACTCGTCGATCGGCATGCAATCGCCTGCGGCGTTCAGCTGTGAATTGGGTGGGCAGATTCGCCCCGAGTCGTCCGGTGGCCTCACCACCTCGGGCGCGTCGGAGCTCGAGCTACTGCACGCTAAGAGAACGAAAACTAGGCACCAAAGAAAACCACCGGCCTTCATCGCGCCATCCTACCATGGGTTTCGCCTGCGAATTCGAAGAACGTCGGGCGAAGGTTCTTGGGTTCGACTCGCGATGGGCGAAAACTTTTTTTATGAATTTAGATGAACGGCGTACACCGCATCGGCCTGAGCTCGCGCACGGAAAAACGACGACCTTGCAGCGCCTACTCTCACGCGACACACCGCCGGCACACTCCCACCATTGCTCGACGGTTCAGCGCGCAGACTCGGGAGCTATTCCATGAACGAGATATTCACGAGCTTTCCGCGGGCCCACGCGGCCGAACCGCCCTCGAAGTCGTAGGTGTCTTGAACCAACAAGCGGGCCGTTCCCGTGTCGTACTCCAAGAACTCGGCGCCGACCGCGCGCACATGCCAGCCGCTATTGTGAGACAGGTCCGAGTCAAAAGCGTCCAGGAAATAAAGGTTCGCACCGTCTGCTTGGCTCGCGTTCCAATCGTTCAATGTGCGCTCCTCTGGATCGGCGGCACCGTTGTTGACCTCTTGATTGGAAGTCACGTGCAATCGCTTGACGTTCATCGGCGCCCGCAAATCGGGATCGGTTCCACTGATCCACGTCATTCGCACAGTCATCTGGACGTCAGGCCCATCAGTACCAGGCCAATTGACCGGAAGCGTATGGGGAAATTGGTAGCCCTGAAGCCGAACCTCGGCTCGATCTGGATATGATTCGACCTCGAACTCGAAGCGACCGAGTCCCTGCTGAAGGGAGAGGATTTCCGGGATGACAACGTAACGATCGCTGGGTTGATAAGCCTCGGGATACCAGAATGTGAAGGTCTCTCCGGACGAAATTGTTGCAGTCTCCCGATGTACTTCGACTTCCTGCGGGAGCGTGACGGTGGACACTCGGACGGACACACTGGACACGGGCAAGCCGGCGACCACGTCGAGCAGAAAGCCCGAGCCGGACGGGCGAATGTCAAAATTCAAGAGCGGCGTCCAGAGCGTTTGGTAGTCCACCACGTGGGCAAACCGAAGAACTCGCTGGCCGGAAGTAACGAGTCGCTGGTGTGTCGGAGCTGGAATCCAAAGGTCACCGGCGGTCGCACCGGCAGCCACGGTGTACGTCTCGTGTGCCGAGCGCGACGTTCGGTAGAGGCCTGTGCGGAGTTCGACGTCGGCAAGCCAGGTACGGTTTAGCCGTATATCGAGTCCTTCGCTCGAGGGGCCGGGGTCTTCGTCCCCTAGGACCACGAATCGTAGCTGAGGGGGCACTCCGTCGTCGCGACGCTGTTCCTCTAGATAGGGAATGTCCTCCGGTCGTGCGTCGATCGGGCACAAGAGGTTTCGGGAAGACGAGTAGCAGGGCGGCTTCGGTCCCGGGATATCGTCGAGCAC
Organism: Polyangiales bacterium; assembly: GCA_048550275.1. Classification (GTDB taxonomy): domain Bacteria; phylum Myxococcota_A; class Polyangia; order Polyangiales; family Houyiibacteriaceae; genus SG8-38. The sequence continues at coordinate 18,043 of JBLYYU010000210.1, read as the reverse complement.
CGAGTGTGGCACGCCGACATAGGCGAAAGAAGCACACCCAGCGAAGTCGTCTGGAGTTGGCGGGTCCTTCTTGAACAGCGCGATGAGCTTTGGAACGAGGTCGACCGCGATTCCCAGAACCGAGGTGATGATGCCGACAACGTTCGCCTTCTCGGCAATGTAGGGGTCGGAGATCGTTCTCTGCGTGAACGCTTCGAGATCCTTCTTAAAATCGCCTTGCGCGCTTTGCGCGTATTCGTAGACGCGATTGTAGACGAACGGGGAATCACCGTCCGTGTCATCTTCAAACGCACAGATCGTGATCCCAGAGATTTTGACGTGACTATTCTCGGCGTCTTCCAATGTTTTTGGAAGAACCTGTTCGTCGAAGAGGCCCCAGGTTCGGCTGAACGTCTCAGGCAACAAAACCTGCGATCCCTCGACCATCTGGCGTCGAACCGCCTGTGACGGCAGGTCATCGCTGCCTGGGAACCGGTTGAGGATCTTCACGTTCGAGTTTCCGTTTTGATTGGTTTCGGCGTTCTTGGAGGTGGCCCACCACTCGAACCCAATGAAATACGGCTCTTCTGTACCGCCGTCCCAGCTCTCGCTTTTGAGAATCGGAATCTCGATCGAGGCGAGTTCGGTGTAGAGCTTCAGATTCTCTGGCGTGACATCTCCCTCGATATCCCCACCGCAATCTGACGGACCCATACTGAAGTACGCCCCTGCAAGGATCAGCGGCAAGAAGGAGCCAACTGTGCATTTCCCAAAACGGCCGCCTTGGGCTTTCTTCGCTCTTCTCGTGCTGCTCTCATCAGACATCGCTCACCTCCGGGTTTAGACACGAACGCCAAGTTCGGTTCAGAACTGCGACGGTCCGCCGCTAGACTTGGAAGGTTGCCCTAGGTGGTTGTGAATTAGTGTGAGTTGGCGTGAATCTTGATGAATCATCGTGAAGCAAGATGAAAGCTCGCCGACCCGCTGAGCGAGATCCGACCCGGGATGCAGATAGGCAAGTCAACGCCCCTCTCCGCGACGCCCCACACGACACAAAACCTGGTGCCGCGCAATTCGGCGCTAGTCGTTATCCCGATGGGCTGAGAGGCTAGTCTTCATGGGCGGATCTCTAATCAGCGATGGCACCCCAACCCGTCGTTGATCACAAAGTCGGGCGAACCTATCCAAACAAGGATTCGCGCGACAACGGCCCACGTTGACGCTTGACCGACAACCTCACCGAGGGCGGCACGACCCGCGAGTGGCGCGGCACAGAACGCTCGCGTGTCTAGGAAAACCGCCACTGGCTCATTTTCATTTTTCGCGACCAGAATCCAGCGTCGCGCGTATGAGGGGCAGTGAGCGTTTTGACAAAGTATCGAGGTTGACGATGGAACGAACGATTGCTCTGGTGCAGGGCGACCGGGTTGTCCGCGAAAACTACGCCGAGTTCTTACGGGCCTCGGGATATCGGGTTCAGGCTTTTGGCGAACGCGTACCGGCTTTCAGGGCGTTTTCGACGGCGCCCCCAGACCTGGCGCTGCTCGACGTGCCGCTCGGTGTCGAGCGCGATGGCGGCATTCGACTCTGTTCGGATATCCGGGCCTTGTGGCCGCGACTCCCAGTCGCGTTCCTCACCGCCCATACGAGCGAGGAAGAACGGATTCTGGGGTTTCGTGCTGGGGCTGATGATCACATCCCGCGCGACGCGAGCCTCCGGTTTCTCGGCATACGATTGGAGACTTTGCTTGCCCGCCACGACACGCTCTTGGATCGACCCAAACCTCCGAGTCCCGCGATCGTGGTAGGCTCGCTTCGCATCGAATCACGTCGCTGCGCAGCCTTCTGGCGCGAAACGCCGGTGCAGCTTTCCCTCACCTACTATCGCATCGTGAGAGAGCTCGCGATCGACGCACCACAGCCAAAGACCGCGGAAGCGCTCATGCGAGCTGCGGGCATTTGCGTCGCAAACAACACGATCGCCGCGCACATTCGCGGCATTCGACTGCGTTTCCGCGAGCTCGAGCCGTCCTTCGACAAGTGCCGAACGGAGCGCGGCCACGGCTACCTGTGGGTTCCTTAAGGGCGGGTGCGCTTCAGAAGCGAATCGATGCTCGGACACCGTAGTGTCGTCTGTGGGGGTCGACCTCCGCGCTGAATCGGGCAACCTTCTTCTTCGGCCAAACGATGGCGCCGACGATCGCGGTCACGGCGGTGACGCTCCCCGAGACGATCGTAGCGGTGCGGGCGCTCTCGAATCTGCTCTGCGCCTCGGCGGCTTCCCCCTGAATCTCGGTGTCGTCGTAGTCGCGCTTGGCCTTGGCCATGATACCTCCCGAGACGAGAGTGGCGGCGAACGCGACGCCACTGGTCGAGAAGAAGCCAATCGCGATCCGCTTCCGATTCGGTGGCGCGGGAACGTCGTAGAGCAGTGCGGGGCCGTCGAAGCTCACCGGCGTCACCTGCCCGTGGTCGACGAACCCGAGGTAGTACGCCTCACTGAAGGGCGACGCGAAAAGGCTCTCCCTGAAATCGTTTTCGGCGCTTCCCCGCTCGGCCAGCTCCTTGTCCTCGAACTGGAGCTTCGAGATTTCGAGAATTTGACCTTCGCCGGCGTCGACCTGCGCTTCTCCGGTCGCGGTGTGCACATACACGACTTCGTTTGCCGGGATGGCGAACCGAATCGGGATCGGGGATGAGAAATGCGCGTCCAACTGGCGTTCCCCGCTTTCGCGTTCGACGTAGAAGTGCCCGAGGTTTGTCGCGTTGCCTTCGAGCCAGGCCACGCCTCCTTGCTCCGAAAGCAGGGCCAGAGGGCTGTGGTGGTCCTGGGCCGGTGGGTACGCGATGACGTGCGGCGCCGTCCTTCGGTCCTTGAGGTCGCGATTCGCCGATGCGACAAAGGCCTGAATTTCAGAGTACTCGATCCGGCCGTCGCGATTGACGTCGGCCGGGCCACGGAGGCCGGAGATCACCTCGTGCGAGAACACGCCAGACTCGATGCGAGACCATTCATGCACCTCCTCCCCGAGGGTGGCGGCCAAAATCACGCCGACGTTTGGGTGCTGGCTCAGCTTCGACAACCCCGCCACCTCGTCGACTGAAACGTCTGAAGTGGTGGCGGTGAGCTCGCGATCGAACAAACCTCGAGACCCGACCACCCCGCCTGCGTGACACGCATCCACGATGAGGTGCGTGCGCGCCGCGGAGACTCGGGCGATGATCTCGTCGTACAGGACCTGCTGAGTGATGCGGCCATCAAGCAAGGACAAGTACGGCGAGCCGTCCCGTATCGAACCGTGTCCGGCGAAAATGAAATAGAGCACGGGCTCGTCTCCTCGCTTCCGATCGTAGGCGACCTTGTCGGAGAGCGCGTTGAGGGCGTCGTCCAGGTTCTCGCGGGTCGGCGGGCGAGCCATGATGGGCAGCTGCGGGAAACGGCGCTGGGTGGCGGAGTCGAGGACCGCCAAGAGAATGCTTTCCGCGCCCCAGCTGCGGGTGAGCTCGAAGTACCGCGCGGCGTCGTCGTCGGCGTATTTGAGCGGTTTGAGCAAGGCTTCGCCGGCGGGCGGGGCATTGTTGCCAACGATGAGTGCGTAGCGCTTCACCTTTGCGCCAGCCTCCGATGAGACCGCGGTCATGAGGAGAAAGCCAAGTGCAAAGCACGCGCTCTTCATGGAGCCACGCGGACCTTGGTGTTGAGCAAGAGGTGCTGATCATCGCCGCCCCGCTCGACGAGCGAGCGCACCGTGCCCTGGTCGATCGGGGTCGCGCTCAGCACCGCGTGTATGTCGTAGTCGCCGGGGACGTGTTCGGGGCCCAATACCACGGCCCGGTTCATCCACTCGCCGTTGCGGAACGGCAGCGCGCGGCTGCTCTCGTCTTCGGGGAAGTACCAGATCACCGTCCCGTCGCTTCGCTGTGCAAACGCCGCCATGTACCCTTGTTCCCCTTCATGGTTTGACACGCGAAGAACCAAGCGGTTTCCTTGGCGGCAGCCAGGGCCTGGCTGACAAAGTGCGTCGAGAACGGCGCCGTCTCCTGCGCTGCGTGGCGTCAACTCTCCGGGCAATGCGACGAAGAGCAGAGCCACGGCGCCGGTTGTTGCGGCGGCGGCCAGCCCAATTCGAAAGCGAGAACGCTTGGTACGCCCTGCGCCAACGCGCTCGAGAACCTCTTTCGACATCCGTTCGCGTTCGATCACCGAAGGGGTGTTCTGCCCTCGAAGCAACCTGGCCGCCCGTTCTTCTTGGTTCATTGGTGCTCGCCCCTAGGCCTCATACGCTCGTCTCCGGATTCAGGGCACATTACATCGCCTCTTCGCGTTTCAGAAGGCGCACGAGCCCGGTGAGCGCGCGTTTTTCGAGGGTTCGGACCCTACGCCGGGTAATTCCCATCGCCCGTGCGACGTCCGCTTGGGCGAGGCATTCGACGAACCGAAGCCGCACGAGCTCGGACAGCTCCGACGAGAGCGACCCAATGTAGCTACGGGCGATCGCCCTCTGGTTCTTCCAGTCGATATCTTCCTCGAGCTCAGGAAGCGGGGCATCCCTGTCGATCAAGGCGTCGATCGAGATTTCGACGCTGGGCTCGACTTTCTTGGGGCGCCGTCCGATCTTTCGGGCGCGGTCGATCATGAGGTTCTTCGCAATGCGAAGCACGTACGGGCGGTAAGGGCGAAGACCGTCGTACGCCGCACGTGCCTTGTCGGCGAACGCACGAACGAACACCTCTTGAACCATGTCCTTTTGTTCTTCGGAATCCGCGATCCCATAGACATACGACCGGTCGTCCAAGGCGAAGCCGAACCGAACGACGCGCGCAATGTCATCGACGTACGCGTTGAAGACCGTAGTGAGGGCGTCCGAGGTGCCGGCTCGAAAATCGTCGAGGAGGGCGCGACTGTCTTGAAGCAAGGACAGTGGCTCGGATCGTCCCGGGTAGCGTTCATCCGGTTGGACGGAGACGATCACGACCTACTCACAGTCAGCCGGGTAAATTGGGGGTAGTCCTTTGCCATACAAGGTGACTGCTTCGAACTCCACGCCGAACTCGAAGAAATGGCCGGGGAGTCCGCTCCATTCCTCGAGCTCGGCGCCGCACAGAAGGTCCGACAGGGCCGTCGCCCCGCCGAGGGCGGCCTGCATGAAGCTCGGAATCGGCAAGCCTCTTGCGATGCCTTCACGCATGAACCCTCTGAGAATGCCGTTGGAAATTCGATCGGGCTGCGCGGCGATCTGACCGATGAGCTCCGCACTCAGGAACTCGAACGTAACTCCCACATCGAACTGCGTGCTACTGAGCCCGGCCTCTATGCAACCGTGATCCCCCGAGCCGAGGACGGCTCGCCCCTCATCAAGCGCACAAGGCTCGTTTGCGAGAATGTGGTACTCAACTTGCCCCTGCCACGGCACGAGCGGAAACCACGGATCTTCACAGGCGAGATGCGTGGCAACGCACTTTGTCCGTCTGAGCTGCGACTGGCCAGAGCGGTCGCCTTCTTTTTCGAGGATCAGCACAAGCGGTGAATCGATCAGCCCGTCGCATTCTTGGTCCGGTGGACGGGCAGTGTCTGCCACCATCGACTCGTTGATGAGAGCATTGAAGTGCTGAGTCACATTGATTTCGCAACCCTCGTCGCCGGGAGCGAAAACCTCGGGAGATCGCAAAGTCACCCGTCGAAGAAGGTACGCGGTCAGCGGGGTCCGCGTGCGTTGCTCGGGCTCGAATGCGAAAGCACCGATGTCGCACGGCCCGATTCTCTCTGCGCCCCGACTATCGACCGAGATGAGCTCGTCGGCTTCGTCGTGACATCCGTTCGGATCGCCACCGTCGATCACCGGACTGTTGATCAAGGGGAAGCCGGGGGCCGAGTAAATATCCGTGGTGCCGACCCCGTCTCTTATTGGCGTCCGCAGAGCATTGGATCGGTCGTACACCCTTTCAATCAGGGGCGCCCTCACGACTCGATCGGTCTCGGTGGCGATCGGGGTGAGGCAACCATGCTCTTCCAGCACATTGTACCCGCCAGAGACCAGATGATCGATGTCGCACACCCCGTGACCACCGGCGATGACCGTATGCTTGAGAACGAGCTCACCATACTGTGATGCTAGCTGGGGCCCGGGTCCGTTATCCAGGAGGGTCGAGTTGATGAGCCAGCCGCGCCCAGACCGACCCACCAGTTGGACGGCACTCGACGAAGCTCCTCGGTTGTCCCAAAAGACCGAGTTTAGGATCGTGCTTGGTTTGCCAACGTTGAGTGCGGCCGCAAACGTGGTCGTGCCCTCCACGCTGTTGCGGAAAAATCGAGTCGACTCCAAGCGTCCGCCACGCAGAGACGCTGCGCCGGCATTACAAAGAGAGGAATAGAGGGAATTCGCAAAGGCTCGATTGTGCTCGAATGTACTGTCGCGAATCAACACTCCCCCAAGCTCGACCGCGCCGGCCCGCGCCGAGGCTCCAATGTTGGCAACGCCGTCAGCGTGGGACACATTCTCGACGAAGACGCTGCGTTCGATAACAGTCGCGATCGCATAGTCCTCACTGGACCGCGGCCGGGGAACGGCCATCGCGCCACCGACCGAGATTGAATTCCGAAGCTCTCCCTCATGATAGACGACATGAGAACGGGCCTTGTTCTCACTGAACGTAGAGTCGCGGACGACGTTCGAGCCTTCCTCCGACCGATATATCGCGCCTCCAGAAGCGGTGCTCACCACACCATATGGATTCGGATACAGAACCTCCGGCGGAATGTCGGTCGTCGTCGTCGCCAGATTGCGCCGAAACTCGGACGATTCGACCAGAAGCTCACCCTCGCCAAACATGCAGATCGCCCCGCCGTACGCTTCCACATCGATGAGCTGCACCGCGAACCGGGTTTCCTCCGCCTGGTTTTCGACGAAGCTGGACTCCCGAACCGTTAGATTCGCGTCCTCCACGAATATCGCGCCCCCGCACGGGTGGGGCTGCTCCTCCTCTGACACGGCATTCAAGTTGGCGCGATTCCCGGTGAAGCGGCTGTGTTCAACGACGAGGTCTCGTTTGGAGAGAACGCCAGCTCCGCGGAATGCCGAGCCGTCACGGATCCAAAGGTGTCGAAGATAGACCGTGCCGGCTCCTTCGGTAATTCCAATCGTCGGTCTGGAATCGATGCTCCTCAACACGGTGCCATCTTCGACAGAGTCGATGCTCGGGACACCGATGATCTCGATCGGCCGGTCAACGCGGACGCGTTCGTCGAAGACGCCTTCTTCGAGCAGGACTGTGGTGCACCGCGTGTCGTCAACCGCGGATTGAATCTTCGGAAACTCATTCGTTGGGACGAGGCAGCTTCCGACGGCGAGGCAAGCTCCTTGATCGCATGCGAGGCTTTCACAATCCGTGGCGAAGAGGCACCGCGATCCTTTCGCGCAGGGCTCGCAAGACCCCCCGCAGTCCACATCGGTCTCGTCGCCGTTGCGGGCGCCGTCCGAGCACGCCAGCGCTTCGCATTGGTTCGCTTCGTTGCACCTCAAGCCCGTTCCACATTGCCCCGCATCGCATGGGCAGCCTGCGAAGTCCGAGCTACACCCGACGCACTGGCCTCGATCACACGCGAGCCCCGTGGTGCAGGGCACATCCGCCGAGCAGGGCGCGCATGTGCTCCCCGCGCCACAGACCAAGCCGCCAAGGCAGCTCCGCTCGATGCACGCACAGCCGGGCCGGTCTGCCGTGCACTGGTGGCACAAGCCTTCCACGCACGTCAGGCCGTCGAAGCAATCTCCGTCCACATTGCAGGCGAGCTTGGGTCCCAGCTCGCATCCGGCACATGCGAGAAGCAAGAACGAGAACAGGGGAAGCCAAGGGCGAGAGGACACGGGTCATCTACGATACCATCGGATGCCGCGCCTTATCTACACCGCATATTTCGGGCACCTCAGCCCACTTCCGACGGCCTGGGAGCGACCATGGCCACGACCCAACCCGGGTTGGCGACTTCATCTGTCCCGTTGGTCGCTAGTTGAGCTTGTCCCCGGTGAGTATAGGCGAAAGAAAGGCCCTCTCTCCGCGACGCCCGACGCGACCTAACAATCTAGTGCCGCGAAATTCGGCCCTAGTCGCCATCCCGATGGGCTAGGAGGCTAGCAAGCGAACCTTCGGGTGTTCCAACCACGATGGCTACTCGCAGCCCACTGGACGAATCGGGGGGAGCCCCTGCCCATAGAGAGAAACCGCTTCGAACTCTACCTCGAATTCTAATGGGAGATACGGTGTGCTTTCGAGATCGGCGGGGCACAGAAGGTGCAACAGCCTGTCTGCTCCGCCAAGTGCGGGCCTAAGCCAGTATGGGATTACGATATCCTGTGCGCTACCAGCGGAAACGTATCCTCGCAAGACACCGCGTGTGAGACGCTCGGGTCCAACGTTGAATTGACCGACTAACTCTGCATCAAGGAAGTTGAACGGGATTCCAACGTGAAAGGAAAGGCGGCTAATTTTTGCCTCGATGCAACCGTGCTCCCCCGGCGGAACGACCGCGGCATCTTCGCCGATGATGCAAGGCTCCTCTGTGAGAATCCGATAGAAGGAGAACCCGCCGCTCAGAGAGGCCACGCTGACGGCCTGTAGGGGATCTTCGCACGCAACATGAGTAGCAACGCACCCCGTGGGCGAAAGGAAGGCGACGGCCATGTCGTTAGCTCGTTCGACGCTCAACACGAGCGGGGAATCGATCAGTCCGTCGCACGCTTGGTCCGGTGGTCGAGACTCGTCCCCCGTGATTGCCTCTTTGATGAACTCCATGACGACGTCCGTCACCGGGGTCGTACAGTCGACGTCGCCGGGAGCGTAGAGATCTGGGCTTCGAAGGGTTGCCCGACGGAGCAAGAGCGTGGAGCGCGACACGCGGGTTAGCTGCTCGGGCTCGAGCGCGAACGCGCCGATGTCGCAAGGTCTTTCTCTTGCCACACCTCGATTGTCGACTGCAATAGAGTTGCCAGCTTCGTCGTGACACCCTGCTGGATCGCCACCATCGATGACGGGGCTGCCGCGGAGTGGAAAGCCAGGCTCCAAATAGATCTGAGCGTAGTTGTCGACGGATGAAGCCTGCTGGCCGGCGGAACTCCCGTAGGCGTTCTCGATCAACGGGGCCGTCACGAGTCGATCGGTCTCAGTCGCGAGCGAGGCGAAGCAGTCGCTCTGCTCAAGTACGTTGTAGCCAGCCGAGGTGATGCTTTCCGTTTCGCACAGTCCACCGGCGAAAACCGAATGCTTCATCTCGGCGTTCCCGCTTATTTGGGGAGCGGGGCCGTTGTTTAAGAGTGTCGAGTTGATGACCCAGCCGCCTGGCATGTCTATGGCGCTAGAACCCGGGCCTGAACCGTAGTTGTCCCAAAAGACCGAGTTGATGATCGAACCGTCCTTGCCGAGTTTGATCGCCGCGCCATCAGCGTAGGTTCCGTCTACGCGATTGCGCCAAAACCGTGTTGCCTCTAGGCGTCCGCTGCGAAGCCGTGCTGCGCCGCCACTTGCATAGGACCTAATCGGAGGTCTCGCATGAGCCCAATTGTGCTCGAACGTCGTGTCTCGAACTATCGCCGCCTTCAGCCCGACGGCACCCGCAAAGGCAAAGGAGCCGTGGGCCCCAACACCCGATGCTTCGGCGTTGGCAACATTGCCCACGAACACGCTGCCTTCGATCACGGTGGACTTGGAAGGGTCGAAACTCGAAGACAAGTCGAGGAGGTAGATGGCTCCCCCCATGGATGACGCCGCGCGCGCCTCGCCTGCACGAGCCACAACGAAGGCCGCGGTCTCGTTCTCACTAAAAATCGAGTCGCGAACGACTATGAGGTCTTCGTGCGACCGGTAGATCGCACCTCCAAAAGCCCAGCTAATGGATCCAGTCGCTCCTACAGGGCTACCCGCTGGGATGTCGGCGGTGATCGTCGCCATGTTCCGGCGAAACTCCGACGAATCTACCGTGAGCTCCCCATTGCCAAAGACGCAAATCGCCCCTCCGTAGGCCGCTACGCCCACCGACTGCTCGACGAACCTGGTCTCCTCAGCGACGTTTCCGATGAACTTGGAGTCCGTCACGGTGAGACTGGCGTCCTGCACGAAGATTGCACCTCCGCAAGGATGAGTCTCCTCGTACTCGGAAACTGCATTGACGCTGGCGTGATTGCCGATGAAGAGGCTGTCCTCTACGACTAGGTCTCGTCTCGAAAATACACCGGCTCCGCGAAGTGCGGCACCGTCCCGTATCGCGACGTGCCGAAGGTAGACCGTGCCTGCCCCTTCTCCGATCCAGATGATGGGTCCGGGTTTGGTGCTCGACAGTGTCGTGCCGCCTCCGAGCCCTGCGGCGCTTGGTACGCCAACGAGGTCGAGGGCTCGGTCGATGCTCACCTGTTCGTCGAATGTACCTTCGCCGAGCTTGATCGTGACGCAACGCGGCTCGTCCACAGCCGCCTGAATCGCCGGAAACTCGCCGGTCGGGACGAGGCAGAATCCGATGGCAAGGCAGGCTCCATCGTCGCACGCGAGGCTCTCGCAGTCTGTGGCCGTGAGGCAGCTCAAGCTTTCTGCGCACGGGCTGCAAGAGCCACCGCAGTCGACGTCGCTTTCATCGCCGTTGCGATTTCCGTCGCTGCACGCCAAAGGCTCACACCGGTTGCTGTTGCTGCACCCCAGGCCCTCGCCGCACCGCCCGGCCTCACAGGGGCACCCCGCGAAGTCCGAGCTACACGCCACGCAGCGCCCGGCGTCGCAGGCAAGCCCTTCGAGACACAGGTTGGTCACCGAGCAGTCCATGCAGACGCCATCGGCACTGCACACCATCCCGTGGAGACAGCTGCCGTCGGCGCACGCGCACCCGGTCTTGTCGGCGGCGCACTTGTAGCAGGCGCCTGAAACGCAGGTCAGCTCGTCGAAGCAGTCGCTGTCGACGTTACACGCGAGCTTGGTGCCGAGGTCACAGCCAGCGCATCCAAGGACCAAGAGAAACAAAAGGGGGAGCCACGGGCGGAGATGCACGAGTCATCTACGATAACATGAGAGGACGGGCGCTTCCTAGACGGGAAAGACGTGTTCTAGCTTGCTTTCTTGGGCGCTTTTGCCCCAGCATGCCCACAACAAAGAACAGAGCCAACCCAATCGCTTTCGCGATCGATTTCAGTACGTCCGCGAAGGCTGGCGCGTCGTGCGGCTAGCGCCAGGAGCGCGAGCGAGCGGGACCGCTGAGTTGCGACCCGCCCGCTCGTCCTTTCTTCTGAATTACAGATCGAGGTTGCAGCTTGTCTCTGCCCAGCGGCCAACGAAGTGGCCACCGGTCTTTGGACCTGGGATACCCTCGCGGTAGACGCCGCCGAGGACGCCGCGTTCGCCGGAGCGGTGAAGCCATCGGCCGCCGAAGTGGCCATCGCCGTACTCCCCGCGGAAGATGCCTTTGAACTCACCTTCGAGGTTGATGAACTTCCCAAAGAAGACCTGCTCACCGTTCTCGCGTCGGCCGTAGATGCCTCGGATATGGCCGACGGGCTCTCCTTCATCGCCCACCACGCGGCCGATGAAGCGACCACGGCCATCCTCGACCTTGTGCCAACGACCGGCGAGGAAGCCGCGCTCACAGACGTCGAGGGGCCGAGCCATCGCGGCGGCCACCATTCTGTTTCCGGCGTCGTCGATCAGTAGCTCGACGCGGCCGTCGAGTAGGTCACGCACGGGCACACGCACGATGGTTTGCGGTTGAGTGGGCACTTGGTCGGCCCCGTCCGTCGCGGGGTCGAGACGCGGCGGTTCGTCGTCGCGCGGCAACGGGCTCACATACGAGAAGATCAGTGGCTCGTCGCTCTCCGGCTCTGGATCGATGATCGTCAGAATCATCCCGTCGTGATGGGGCAGCGTGACCGATGTGAATGGAACGTGCTGGCGATCGGGGCGGGGAAGCAAGTGGTCGGTGCGCTCTTCGAATTTGATCACTCGGCGAACGATCATCGCACCACGGTTGACGTGAAAAACGCCGCTCCAGTTTCTCGGTGTTTCGTTCTCGGGGTTTCCGGGAATTTGGCCCCATTCGACGATCAGATTGACCTGCACGGCGTCAGGCCGATCGCGCATGCTGGCGACCTCCGGGTCGTCGGCGGTCTCGTCGTCCGCCTCCTCGTACTCGGCGATCTCATCGAATGCCTCGGGCTCGCCGAAAGCGGGCGCCTCGTCCTCCATGGTGAGCCCGCCGTTGTCCTGTTCGAGCGCGTCTGCGATGGCGCTTCCCTCGGCGGTGGGCTCCGCGGCGTCGCCGCAGCCCCATGCGAGCAACAAGCCCGCGGCTAAGAAAGTGAATGTGTTCTTGCGCATTGAGTAACCTCCTGGCCCAGACTTGTGCACGGCGCGTGCCAACGTTGCCGCGTCGAAAAACACGGTGCTTCGTGCACTGTCGGGCCCACGCTGAGTGCGGGCTGTCTCAGCGCGAGGCTCATTAGTGAGTACCGAAAGTCTCAGCGGTATTTCTTCAGGAGCCGCTTGAAATACATGCGATCCATGCCGGCTGCCGCGGCCGCACGTGAGAAATTGCCACCGTGCCGGGCCAGAAGCCCTTCGAGGTAGGCGCGCTCGAAGCCTGCAATGACGTCGCGCTTTTGCTCCGCAAACGGACGGTCCAAGTCCGCCTCGGGCGTACTCGGTGAACGGCGGGGCACCCCCGCTTCGGAACCCGGAAGGTCGAAGGCCATGGAGGACGGCTCACTCAGGGCCAGCGTGCGCTCGATGACGTTTCGGAGCTGCCGCACGTTGCCAGGCCACGGATGGAGCTCCAGTCGCTTCCAGTTCTCTTCGTCGATCCCCGCCAGCACCTCGGCCGCGCGCGGCCCGTCGCCTTTGAAAGCGATTCGCACGAAGTGCTCGGCGAGCGCCCGAACATCGTCACGCCGGTCTCGAAGAGGCGGCAGCGTCAATTGCACGACGGCCAGGCGGTAGAAGAGATCCTCCCGAAAGGCTCCACGGTTCACCTCGACCGAAAGATCCCGGTTGGTTGCCGCGATCACGCGCAAGTCGAGCGCAATGGTATCCCGCCCACCGAGCCGGCGAATCTCGCGTTGATCGAGCGCCCGCAAGAGCTTGGGCTGTAGCTCGATCGGCAACTCGCCGACCTCATCGATGAAGAGGGTGCCCCCGTTTGCCTCTTCCAGCAAACCCGCCCGCCGCGCGTTCGCGCCGGTAAATGCACCCTTCTCGTGGCCAAAGACCTCGCTCTCGAGCAGGTTTGCAGGAACCGCGCCGCAATCGAGCACGACCAAAGGACCCTCGGCACGGGGGCTGCGCTCGTGTAGCGCGTGTGCGACCAGCTCTTTGCCGGTGCCCGTTTCACCGCCGATTAGGACGGTGACGTCGGTGGGCGCCGCGCGGTCGATGACCGCGTATAGCTCCCGCATTGGTAGGCTCGAACCAACGAGTGGCCCGAAACCATCCGAGAGCGTCGCCGGAACATCGATCTCGTCATCCAAGACTGAGAATCGAAGCTCGGTGCTACCGGCTCGGATGGTGCATCCAGAGGGCAGGTACATCTCGACAACGCGGTAGCCGTCCACCCAGGTCCCGTTGCGGCTGTCGAGATCTCGGATTCGGTAGCCGACGTCATCGACCGAAATCTCGAAGTGGATTCGGCTGACTGCGCTGTCGTCGAGCACGAGCTCGTTGCCGGATCGGGAGCCGGCTCGGACGAGCTGTGATTGGAAGTCGTGCGCGGGACCGTCTGCGGACTTCAAGCGATAGCGTCGAATCTTGCGCCGTGACTTGTCGCCGACCATCAGGGTGCGGGTCGCTCGTGTGGTCATGGAGTCCCCCGAAGGTCCACGCTCAGCCGCTTGCTCTCTCCAGGGTCGACCTCGATTTCAAAACGTCGCTCGAGCCCGGCTTCTGGGTTCTCGAGGATGACCTGATGGCGACCCGGCTCGAGGCGATGGTTGCGCAGCGGTGTGGTGTTGATGCGACTGCCGTCGATAGTCACATACGACCAGGGATCCGAGTTTACCGAGACGTACGCCGGCGCTGGTGTTGGGGCTGCAATGGCCGCCTCGGCCGCCGTTGCAGCGCGCTTTTTGGACGGGCGGGAACGCCTTCGGGCCTTTGGCGGACGGGGCCCGACGGAGGGTCGGTCGGAAACCTCGTCGACAGGAGACTCAGGCGCCGGCGTCTCCATCACCGGTGACGGCGTTTGAACCGCCTCTGGCTGTGCGGCCGGCCGTTCCGTTGCCGGCGGGATCACGGCTTGCGACGGGGTCTTCACAGCGGCTTCCATTTGGTTGCTGCGGCGCGCCCAGAATCCGAACAGTGATAGCACGGTGACCAAGCCGAAGAGAGCGAGAAGCCAACTCACGGACCGTCTGCGCCGCCCGGGGGGCTTCCTATTTGCCGACCCGAGCTCATCTGTTCCGACGACCCCGGAGACCTCACCGGTCGTGAACACGCTGTACCCATCGGCCGTGTCGATCTTGCGCAGCTCCGCCCCGAGTAAATCATTGAACGGCCCGTTCTGTACGGCTTCATTCGGAGACGAAACGCTGCTCCATCGTTCCGGCCCGCCGAGGTCGCCACGCTCGTTCCGGTCGTCGGATCTCGAGCGGATGGCACCGAGAAAATCGGCAAGGTCCGTGGACGACAAAAGATACCCGTCGGACAGCGCGTAGCGCTCGAGCTCTTGTCGCATCGCTGCTGCGGACGGGTACCGCGCGCTGGCATCGGTGCAGAGCGCGCGAAGGACGATCTCCTCGACGGCCTCGGGGATCTCCGGATTGATCTCCCGCGGCCTCGGAAAGCGCCCTCGCAGAATGTCTGGGATGGCCTCTTCAGCGTCGTTGGCGTCGACGAGCCAACGATCGGTGAGGGCTTCGTACATGACGGCGCCCAAGCTGTAGATGTCCGTGCGGCGATCGACACCCGACTGGCGAAGCTGCTCCGGCGCAATGTAGGGAAGCTTGCCTTTGACCCGCTCCCCCGTCGTTTCTCTGGACCGAAGGGCGCTCTTCGCAATTCCGAAGTCCGCGACCTTCACCTCTCCCTCCCAAGAGATCAGGATGTTGCCAGGCGATACGTCGCGATGAACGACGCCCAGCGACTGATCGTTGCTATCGACGCGCCGGTGCGCGTAGTCGAGCCCCTTCAGCGATTCGACGGCGATGTAGATCAGGTGCCGATGCGGGATCGGTTGCTGGAATCGCCGTTCGCATGCTTGGAGCAAATCACCAAGGTGAACGCCGGCGACGTACTCCATGGCGAGAAAGAGCTGGTCATCGATGCGCCCTGCGTCGAACGACTGAACGATGTTGGCGTGCGAAAGCCCCATGGCGAGCCGCGCTTCGTCGATGAACAGGGAAGCAAACTCGTCGTTCTTCGCCAGGTCGCTGCGCACGACCTTCAGGGCGACCACCTTCTCAGCGCCACCCAGGGTTTCCATCTTGGCTCGGTACACCTCGCCCATGCCGCCTTCGGCAATGCGATCCAAGACTCGATAGCGCGAGATGGTTCTTCCGCGATTCACGTCTGCACAGAGTAACAGACCGCGCATGCGGCGCTTCCCGCTACTGGGCGGGCCTGGCGATTACCAGCTGCGTTTCGGGCGGCTTTCGTAGTCCGAAATAGAGCCCTAGCGAGGTACCCACGACAGCAACACCGATCACGGTCCAGAACCACCATTTCCGAACCAGTGGCTTGCTCGAAGGCGGATCTGCCGGGGAAGAGCCCATCGCCAGGGGGTCGAGCGCGACGCGCAGGACAGCGATGGGTTCGCCGTCGACATCGATGATGCGCGGCGTCGCCACGTGGCCGGGCGATCGAAAGACCAAGTAGTGACGACCGTCGTGTAGACGCACCGACATCGGTGTGAGCCCGGCCTGCCGGCCGTTGAGCTCCAGCTCCGCGCGCGAGGGCTCAGATTCCGCCGTGAGGGGCAGCGGGGCCTCCCGGCGGAACCCGGCTCGAACCCGTTCGTATTCAGCACGGACGTCGGGTGCAAACTCCGCGGGGTCGAGCGAGGTTCGTTCGGGGCGAAGGATGACCGCTTGGCGCAGGGCTTGGCGCGCGGCTTGCTCATTTCCGAGTGCCAGCTCGTCGAGGGCCCGCAGTAGCATCGCGTCGTCGAGAGCCTGGTAGGTGGCGTCGGCATCGAGCCTTTCTTCGAGCTCCTCTTGCGCACGCCTGAGCTCGTCGAGCGATGCCTGAAAAGCCAAATCCCTGTAGAGCCTGCGCGCCCGTTGGATGCGTTGCTCGATTGACGCCATCGACGGCTCCGTTCTGGTGGAGTCCGACTCGACGACGGGTTTGTCCGCTTGCGGAAGCTCGCTGCCCGAGGTCTCAGTCGGGCGCTGCGACGCTTGTGGAGCATTCGGACCCTGCCCGTTCGCGCCCGCGCAGCCAACCACCGCGATGGAGACGCCCAGCAGAGCCGCCGAGAAGATGCGCGTCATGGGATCTCCGGGACGAACAGAGCCGCCTCACCCAGCGCTTGGTAACTCACCACGCCTTCTTGGTTGAAGATCCGGGCTCCCCCCACCAGAAGCACGCTCCCGTCTTGCAACGTCGTTAGTTGATGGAATACGGCAGATCCGGTGAAAGGGATTGGAATCCGTTCGAGCACTTGCGGCGAGCTTTCCACGCACGCGCACGGATCGACTGGAACTAGGAGCGCATCGTCGAGAAGATTACTCGTGATGCTCGTCGTCCGCCCTCCCCCTACGATCAGCAACCGCGGCGACGTACCACGGACAACGACCATTTCGTGCCGTGCCCGAGGCTCTGGAAGCGTGCCCGCACGAACGACACGCATCTCGGCTGGGTCTGGCTGCTCGCGGATGCACAAGATCTGGTCGAGCGCGCGATTGGCGTCGCCGGCACCCATTATGCCGCCGGTGATATACACCGTCCCACCCCCTGCGGGGCATTCGACGTACGTCGCGGCGGTGGCAATCAGCCCTTGCTGATCGAGCCCAGCGGCCGGCACGCGAAAGGCGCACGGCGGCTCACCCTGCGGACACTCGTCGCCGAAATGAACGGCTTCGACAACCGGCCCGCCCGACGCAGCGTCGACCCCCCCAATCGCTAGCATCGTTTGACCGTCACCGAGCGCAACGAATCTTGGAGCATCCCGGTAGACCAGCCCTTGAATCCGGCTGTCGGGCAAGGGCTTAGCCTCGAGATCGAAGGCCTCGAAATCGGCAAGGCGGACCGCGGGAAGATTCGAGTCGCCACCGACGACTAAGCGTGAAACCGCCGGGAGCAAGGCCGCATCTGCGAAGCAACGCGGCGCCCCGAGCGAGCCCGTCGCGGTCGACGCCGACCCGACGATGAGCTCGACGGTGGCCTCACAGGCGGGAAGACCAGGAACGAATCCGCCTATGACCGCTACGCCGCCCTGCGGAACGGCTTGAAGCGCCGGAAACGCGCGCGCGGTGAGCATGGAGCCCGACGCCGTGAAGCCCCCGGCAAACGGAGCGTATCGTTCGACGAGCGGGACGGCGTCGGTCACTTCCAGCTCGTCGGTCCGCAGCTCGATGTCCGGAACGCCGCCAGCGAGCACCGCCGTGCCGTCGACGGCCGTCTCGAGGCCCGCCGCAAGCCGAGCTTCGATCGGCTGAGAGAGCGTGCGGCCGAACTCATCGGCGCAGCCCACTTGAATCGGAATCGAGTAGCCGCCTTCCCGGTGCACGAATGGCAGGGAAACACCGACGGCACGGTCGTCGGCACAGGTTCCGGAAGCATACTGCGCTTCGAACGCCAGGGCGTACGTCACTCCAGTCCGAAGCGCCCCGAGGCCTGCGAGACTGCCTTCGGCGGAATTCACGGTTTGGGAAACGACTTGCTCCCCGGTTTCGACCTCGAAGATCCGAACCCGAAGGGCATCTGGCGAAGGGGCACCCGCAACGGGCTCGGTGCTGACGACCACCAACTCGACTTGATCGGCGGAAAGGCAGCCGGTGGCCAGCGCCGGTGCGCCGAGCAAAATCGAGAGCCAAGTAAGAAAGCTAGCCCGCATGACGGAACCTATCTTCATTGGGTACCGGACCGGTCACGAGAGGGCAAGCCCTGA
>JBLYYU010000209.1:0-2836 GCA_048550275.1 Polyangiales bacterium | reverse complement strand
CTGGAGGCCGGGATGGACGTCTGGCGCAAGGTCGTCGGCGATGCCGACGCGGCCTACGATCGAAGCGACCGCTGCGAGTTCACCACCTTTCCCGGCTACGAATGGAGCGCAGGCCCCTCGGCCAAGAACCTCCACCGCAACGTCATGTTCAAGAACGGGAGCGTCACCGACCTTCCGTACAACTACTTCGACGAGCCCTACGCCGAGGGCCTCTGGAGCCGCCTGCAGACTGAATGCATCGATGCGAGCACGGGTTGCGACGTCCTCACGATTCCACACAACAGCAACCTTTCCGAAGGCATCTACTTCGAGAACAAGATGGCAAACGGGGACCCTTTCACGGCCGAATACGCTCAGATGCGAAACGCCATGGAACCCGTCATCGAGATCTACCAGCACAAGGGCGCTTCAGAATGCCTGCCCGGGTCGGCGACGGCCGACGAGCTTTGCGGCTTCGAAGCGATCCCGTATTCGAACCTAGCCACGGTAAACCAGAATCGAATCACTCCTCCCGACCCTCGTGGTTTTCTTCGCGTTGCATACGGAGACGGCCTCGAGCTGAACGAGAGCCTAGGCACGAACCCGTTCCAGTACGGAATCACCGCGGCAACCGATACGCATATTTCGGCGCCGGGTTTCGTAGCCGAAGACGATTTCAAGGGTCACGGCGGCGCAGGTCAGCCAAACCGCTACCTCCCGCCGCCCCAGGGGTTCCCTGACATCGAGTACCTGAGCCCCGGCGGCCTGACTGCCGTATGGGCCGAGGAGAATGCGCGCGAGGCGATCTTCGCTTCGTTTCGTCGCAAGGAGGTCTTCGGCACCAGCGGACCTCGGATTCAGGTTCGGATGTTCGGTGGCTGGGACTACCCGACCGATCTCTGCAACAGCGATGACCTCGCAGCCCAGGGCGATGCGGGAGGTGTTCCGATGGGGGGCACGCTTCCTCCTCAGTCTGGCTCGACCGCGCCCATGTTCGTGCTTGCCGCAAAGCAAGATCCGGAGAGTGTTCCCCTTCAGCGCATCCAAGTGGTCAAGGGCTGGCTCGACGGTGAGGAGTACCAGGTGACGGTCTACGATGTTGCCGGCGATGCGAACAACGGCGCCACCGTCGATCTCGCAACTTGCGAAACCGGGGGCGACGACTCACCAGATCTTTGTACTGTCTGGCAAGACCCGGACTTCGACTCGAGCCAACGTGCCTACTACTACGCGCGCGTTCTCGAGAACCCGAGCTGCCGTTGGACCACGCAGCAATGCGCCGAAGCGGATTACAGCTGCGACGACTACGATTTCGAAAGATGCAAAGAGCTCACCGCGATGCAAGCAAGCGACTACGCGTGCGATTGCTGCGATCCGGCCATCGGGCTGAACCCCGGCGCCTGCGTCGATGTGGACTGCAGCGACCCAGGCGCGCTGCCTGAGGTCGAGGAACGCTGCTGCCACCCGGTCGAACCGAGCATCCAAGAACGCGCCTGGACCTCGCCGATCTGGTACCAGCCACCTGCTTGATGTTCCGCCCCTTTCTGCACTTCTTCCTGATCGGGGGATTGCTCCTGGGCGCGAAGGCTTTGTTCGAGCGAAGCCATGTCGAAGGACCTGCCATCACGGTTCGGGTCGCGGGTGACGCGAGCCCCATCGATGTGGAGCGAGCGGTCGAAGAGGCTATTCTGCTGAACGAGGCGCGCCGGTACGGCTGGGACGGAACCGATCCGGTCGTCTACACTCACCTGGTCCGCAACATGCGTTTCATCGAGCCTGATTCAGCCGACGATGACGCAAGCCTCTTCAAGCGCGCGATCGAGATGAACATGCAGGCGCACGATCCGGTAGTTCGCTCACGCTTGCTCTATCGGGCCCGCGAAGCGCTGGCCTTCATCCCTGATGACCAAATGCCCAGCCGCGAGCAGCTCGAGCAGCACCGCCTAGCCCACCCGGATCGTTTCGAACGTGACGGGCGAATCCGATATCAGCAGGTGTTTCTGAGCCGCTCGAAACGCCGCGATAGCCTGGCCGCCGACGCGCGGGACATGCGGGAAACGCTTTCGGCGCTCGGCGACGCGCCTCCCGAAGGCTTGGGTGACCCTTTGCCCGGCCTCCGTCGCGAGCAATCCTCCACCTCGGCCAAGGTCAGGAGCGAGTATGGGGCGGAGCTGGCAGCGCTCCTCGAGGACCCCGTCGTTGGCGCGTGGCGCGGGCCGGCGATTTCCGTCTACGGCCTTCACTTCCTGAAAGTGATCGAGACCGAGCCCCCCTATGTCCCGTTACTCGACATCATCGGTGCGGAGGTGCGCGCCGACCGCCTCCGTGAAATCAAGGATCAGCTCCGCGAGGAGCGCATGACTGGGCTTCGAGCCGCGTATCGGGTCACCGTAGAAAGGGCGCCGTGATGCGCTTCGCTACGTTCGCCCTAGTCGCAGGGATCGTCCTTCTCGCCCGTCAGGAGGCTGCGGCTCACCCGCTCGCCCCCTCTGTCCTCTCCTTCGAGCAGCACGCTGGCGGCACGGTCACGATGCGTTGGCGGGCGCCTGCGACGCGCCCGACTGGGCAATCTCTCCGACCGCTCGTCCCCGAAACCTGCGAAACGCTCGGTGCTTCGACCATCGAGAAAACCGAGGACGAGAGCGCGGTGATCGAGACGACGGAGCTCCGTTGTGAGCCGCCGGACATGCTCGGTGCGGTAGTCCGCGTCGATGGCTTCGCGGATTCGAGCGTGAACGTCGTCGTTCGAATCGCGCGCGCCGACGGCTATGTTCACCACGCGATTCTCGACTCCGGGACCCCGGGCCTCACCTTGGTCACGAAATAAGAGGAATCTCACTCGTTCCTCGAGTACTTG
>JBLYYU010000208.1:0-15854 GCA_048550275.1 Polyangiales bacterium | reverse complement strand
TGGACATCGGCGGCATCCACCCGGTCGAATCCGGTGTCATGAGCTTCGACCCTGCGGTCGAAGACGGTAACACTGCGCGCCAGGCGATCGTCGATGCCTGCATCGCGGACCTCGGACTTCAGGTCGGCAAGGTCTACGAAGTCTCGATCTTCCACGCGGAGCGCCACGTGACCCAATCAAACTTCACCCTCACTCTCGATGGATTCGTCACCGAGCGATCCGAGTGCAGTCACACCTGCGGCGACGGGATTCGCACGCGCTTCGAGTTTTGCGACGATGGAAGCGCAGAGAACACCGGGGAGTACGGGCATTGTAACGTCTCGTGCACCGCCCTCGGTCCCCACTGCGGCGACGGCATCGTCCAAGATGCCTTCGAAGACTGCGACGATGGAGAGAATCTCGGCGGAGTCAGCGGCTGCAACCCGGACTGCAGCAGCGGCCCGTTCTGTGGAGATGGCATTCGGCAGCCCGAGCTAGGCGAGAGCTGCGATGCCGGCGAGCTGAACGGCGAGCCGGGGTCGGGCTGCGACGACGATTGCGAGGTCGTAGTCGAGTAGCGCTACGCGGCACCGTGAGCCCGCCGACCCTTCGTAACCCCTTTTCCTTCAGAGATCGCCGAGCTCCTTCTTCGTCCGACCGTCCTTGGGACTGAGCGTACGGGCCTTCCGATAGAAGTCGCCGCTCAGCTCCCACTCCTGCTCGGCGGAGGCGATCGCGGCCGTCACCTTGCTGCTCTTCTGAGCAACCCATTGCGTGCACTCGGCCAGATTGCTGGAAATGCTCTTGGTCCCCGTGATCCAATGCACCGATTCCGAAAATCGATCGCTTCCGCGTCGAACTGTCTCCACGTCTATTCGCTCCTTCATCTTCGCACGCGGCCGCGTTTCGATGATGTACGTGCGTCCCGCTGTGACGTGTGCATCCACGCGCTCCGCTTTGACCACACGCTTGGCCGCTAGAATGTAGAACTTGTGCTTCCCTGGCTTGACGACCATCCCGACATGGCTCCGGCCTTTGATCATCGCAGTGCAGCGGCGCTTCTTGTCGATGACCCGAAACTTCACCGAGCCGGTGAGTGCGCGGCTACGCACCAGCACGACCACCGCCTTACCCTTCGGCGCGACGTACGATGCTACGCTAGATTCATCCGCCTTCTGCGCCATGCCGGTAGGTCCCGCCGCAACCAACACGCAAACCGAGCACGCAAGCAGGGTGAGCAGCACTGAAATCCTCATTCAACGACCCTTTCCACGCGGCACCGCGTCTCGCGACTATACTTCGTTTCGCCTCGGATTTTGGGGCGATGTTGCCAGAACTCCTCAGGCCCAGATTCTTCGCACTCGCCGTAGGTCCGTCTAGGCGCGGGTGGACCAGTGTTTTCGGATGGCCGACGATTCGAGCTTCGCGGTCACGCGGACCAGGAACCTGACGGGAAGTGCCTTTAACCTGCGCTTCTCGAAGCGGCGCCACAGCCTAGTCAATTTGGTATGCTGACCTTCGGCTTCGAGGTGCCAGTCCTCGAGCATTGAAAACATGGCCGCTCGTTTGATTCGCTCTGCCGTGTAGGGAGGTTCGCAGGGCGTCGCGTTGTGTACTTCCAGCAAGACGTAGTCCGAGTCGCTTCGCACGACTTCGAACAGCGAGATTCCAAGGCGCCCCTTGCAGTAAAAGGACACACCGGGCTCGATGTCCCCCGAGCCGTCTCCCATTGGGTAGTACTGCAGAATGCGATCCGCCGAGAGGATGCATCGTCGAACCTCTTCAACGCTAGCTCGAATCGAAATGACCTCCTTGATCACGCGCTCCGTCACTCGAGCGTTTTAGCCCGATCACCGAGGTCGTCCATTCCTGATGAGGCGGATGGCAAGCCCCATCTGTGTTACGGAGGGTGCATGAGCGCTCCGGGGTCCATTCCGCATCCATTCGCCGAGCTCATCGGCTTGACGTTTTATCCCGCCGAGCCCGGGAGCAGCCGCTGCCGCCTTGCGATCCGTGCAGAGCTTCTGAATCCACACGGCGTGGTGCATGGCGCCGTGGCGTATGCGCTTGCGGACACGGGAATGGGCGGCGCGCTCTACCCGCTCCTCGACGAGGACGAGAGCTGCGCGACGATCGAGATCAAGATCGTCTACCTGTCGAGCGCCCGGGAAGGTGAGCTGACTTGCGACACCCGCGTCGTCCGCAAGGGCTCACGGGTCGCGGTGCTCGAGTCCGAAATCCGGGAGTCCGACCGGCTCGTCGCAAAAGCGCTCGGCACGTACTCGATTCACAGCCGCTGAAAATCGGTCCTGCGGTCGCGTCCAGCTTCCCCTGGTTTCGCCTCAAATAATCGAACCCGCAGTAGAAGCCGCACTCCCGAAGCGATTGTCCGGTCTCCGCGCTCGTCGACTCGGCCCCTGCGACAAGAACACGGTCGAGCGGCTTGCGCTCAACGCGCAGTTCTCCCACGCTCAAAGGCGATGGCAGGAGAACAGAAACAAGCTCAGTCCTGGAAGCAAGCCGGGCATGTGGCCGGGGGCGAAGAGCGCTTCTTGGACTTGAAAGGCCGGGGTCGCATCCGTGTCTTCGAGCTCGAAGGGCCCAAAGGTGCGCCGACGTTGATGCTGCTGCACGGCCTTGCCGCCACGGGGCCGCTCAACTGGTTCACGGCATTCCCCGAGCTTGCCGAGCGCTACCATGTCGTCGCCGTCGACCACCGCGGACACGGCCGAGGGATTCCGACTCGCCGGTTTCGATTGAAGGACTGCGCGGACGATGCCGTCGCCGTCGCGGATGCACTCGGGATACGGAAATTCATCGCAGTCGGGTACTCGATGGGCGGCCCCATCGCCAAGCTCTGTTGGAGCCGACACCCCGGGCGCGTCCGTGGTTTGGTTCTCTGCGCGACCGCGAAACACTTCACCCCTAAGCAGTTCCCGGTTCTCACGCGCGCCATCCTGCCTGGCGCTGTCCTTGGCGCGCGCGTGGCGCCGAAGCTCGTCCTCAGCCAAATCATCGACGGAATGGTCCGAGACATCAGTGCGCCGAACGTCGAAGACTATGTGCGACGCGAGATGTCCAGCGCCGACCCGGCGGCTCTCGCCCAGGCCACACGAGCCATCCTTCGCTTCTCCTCACGCGACTGGGTGTCCAACATCTCCGTGCCGACCGCGGTCGTCGTCACCACGCGCGACAAGATCGTGCCCTCGCGCCGTCAGTACTCGCTCGCGGCCGCCATCCCGGGCGCCAAGAAATTCGAGGTCGACGGCAACCACTTCGCCTGCGCGGACACCAAAACCGACTTCGTGCCCGAGCTGGTCGCCGCCTGTGACCACGTCAACGCGGTCGCTGCCTGACGGGCCTGCGATTCGGGGACGACGGCGCCGCGGTTTCCGGAGGCTACGGCAAGTCTTTTGTACGTCATTGCCACGTGCTATCACGGCCGGATGACCATCCTCCTCAATCCCAAGAAGCACAGCCGACCTTACCCCGACGAGCGCTCCCGCGAGGTAATGCTCAAGACGATCGAGTTCTTCGAGCGCAAGGGCAAAGCGCGCATCAAGGAGGACTATCACGCACAGGTTTGGTACGCGGACTTCCTCGATTTCGTCAAAGAGGAAAAGATCTTTGCGACGATGTGTACGCCGGCGGGCCATGGTGCGCCGGACTCGCGATGGGACACGTATCGCGTCTGCGAGTTCGCCGAGATCCTCGGCTTCTACGGACTGCAGTATTGGTACACCTACCAGGTCAGCGTCCTAGGGCTCGGGCCTCTCTGGATGAGCCCGAACGAGGCCATCAAAGAAAGGGCCGCGCGCGCCCTCGAGCAAGGCGGCATCTTCGCTTTCGGCTTGTCCGAGAAAGAGCACGGCGCCGACGTCTACTCGACCGACATGATCCTCACGCCCAAGGGCGACGGAACATACAGCGCCAGCGGTAGCAAGTACTACATCGGCAACGGAAACAAGGCCGCTATCGTCTCGACCTTCGGGAAGCTCGCGGACTCCGACGAATACGTCTTCTTCGGTGTCGACTCGCAGCACGAGAACTACCACCTCATCAAGAACGTCTGCGCCAGCCAGAACTACGTCTCCGAGTACGCGCTCGAGAACTACCCCATCGAGGAGGGCGACATCATCGCCAGAGGCGAGCACGCCTGGAACAGCGCGCTGAACACGGTAAACATCGGCAAATACAACCTCGGATGGGCGTCGATAGGCATGTGCACGCACGCGCTCTATGAAGCGATCCACCATGCGTCGAATCGACGGCTCTACAATATGTACGTCACCGACTTCCCGCACGTTAAGCAGTTGTTCACCGACGCTTACGCGCGGCTGACGGCTATGAAGCTCTTCGCGCTGCGGGCGGCCGACTACATGCGTGTCGCTTCTCCGGACGACCGCCGCTACCTACTCTACAACCCGATGGTCAAGATGAAGGTGACGACCCAGGGCGAGGATGTGATGAACCTCATGTGGGACGTCATCGCGGCGAAGGGCTTCGAGAAGGACATGTTCTTCGAGCAGGCGGCCGTCGACATTCGTGCCCTACCGAAGCTCGAAGGCACGGTGCACGTGAACATCGCGCTCATCGTCAAGTTCATGGCGAACTACTTCTTCGCGCCGGCCGACTACAGCGAGGTGCCACAGCAAGACCAGGCCGCCAACGACGACTTCCTCTTCGACCAGGGCCCCACCAAAGGCCTCGGGAAGATCCGCTTCCACGACTACAATATCGCCTACTCGAGCCGCGAGACCCCGAACCTCGCCGTCTTCCGCGAACAGATCGCTGCCTTCAAGGAGATGCTCTTCACCGCACCGCCCGACAAAGGGCAGAGCAAGGACATCGACTTCCTTCTGGCAGGCGGCGAGATCTTCGCCTTGGTCGTCTACGGTCAGTTGATCCTGGAGAACGCTAAGTTCCACGACATCGGTGACGACATGATCGACCAGATCTTCGACTTCATGGTCCGTGACTTTTCACGTCACGCCTTGAACCTCTACTCGAAGCCCTCGAGCAGCGAAGCACAGATGGCCGCTTGCCAGAAGATGCTTCGCAAGCCGGTCTTCAACGCCGAGCGCTACGGGAGCGTCTGGAACGAAGTTCACGGCCTCAGTGACGAATACGAAATGAGCCCCTGACGCGGGCTTTCCCGGCTCAGTTCTCTTTCAGAAATCGCGACTGCAACGCAAGGGCGAAGGCAGCCGCTGCGCTGCCTGGTTTTTCCGCGGTTAGACGGGCCCGGCTATAGTCGCACCATGCAGCAGCTCATCACCTGGTCTTGTATTTGCGTCTGCGTCCTCTGCCTGTCCTGCAAGGGTGGCGGCGGCGAGGGAGCCGACGGAGGCAGCGGAGGCCTAGGCGCAGGCGGCGTTGGGGGCATGGGCGGCAGTTCCGACATCGATGGGGGCGTGGGCGGAGACGGCGGTGCCGGCGGGGTAGGTGGTGTGACCGGTACCGAATGCGAGCCCGGCCGCACGCGCGATTGCTACGGTGGCCCGCCGGGAACGGCCGACGTCGGCGCCTGCACCGTAGGTTCCGAGCAGTGCAATGACGAAGGCAGTGACTGGGGACCATGCACCGGGGAAGTCGTCCCGAGCGCCGAGGTGCCTACTCCGCCGGGAGGCACGCCGGTTGACGAAGACTGCGACGGGATGACCGACGAAACCGACGATCGCTGAGCGCGTCAGAGCGCGAGAATTTCTTGGGCTGCGCGGCGTCCGCTGCGCATCGAGTGGTCCATGTTGAAATACTGCCACTCTCCGAACCGGCCGACGTTCCAGATGTCGTTTTCCCGCAGCCAGCTTCGAATGGTTTCGACGTTGCGTGCGTGGTCGAGATCGTAGATCACGTACGCGGGGTAGATCTCTTCGGCGTGGACGAGCTCGATGGTGTCGTCTTCCGTGACGAGTCCGGCCGTCTTCACGGCCTCGATCGTCCTCTCCGTTGCAGTCTGCGCATCGAGCGGCCTATGCGCTGAAAATGCAACTTCGGTGGAGATCGAGCTCTTCCCCGGCGGAACGGTGTCGGGGCTGAAGTTCCCCGGCAGCGACAGGCGATGGAAAGGGAACTCGTCCTCGTAGTAGTAGATCCAGTGCTTGTCGGAGATGTTCGCGCGGTCGATGCCGAGGTTGACGCAGTGGATCCCCTGGTATCGTAGGCCGGCGCAGGCGCGCTCTACAGCGGGGGGCAAATTGTCGATGAAGCGTGGAAGAAACGGAAGCGGCAGCGAGTAGATCAAATGCCGAAACGGTACGACCTCGCCGTCGGCGAACACGACCTGCTTGCTCGGCAACTCGATCTTCACCGCAGTTCGCTCGAGGTGAAGATTCTCGACTCGAGCGGCAAGCGCTCGTGGCAAGGGTTCGATCCCCCCACTCCTCGTGTACCAAAACTGAGAAGTAACTCCGACCTGGTCGACCTCGTCGCTCAACGCGCCCCGGATGATGCGGTCTACGTCGGGCGTGGGCACTCGGCGGCCGATCCAGCTGAAATCCATCTCTTCGGGTTCGATGGTCCAGATCTTCCGAGCGTACGGAACCATCAGATTGTCGGTAATCCCATCGCCGAAGAAGCCGCGCATCCATTCCAAATAGTTCTTGGGGTCGAACTCGCCCCGTGCCTGGCTTTCTACCGCGCGGACCAAACCATTGAGACACTCGGCGACGACCTCCGTCGGCAAGCCGTGCAGGTGTGCCTGAAACGGGAAGCGAGTGTAGAGATCGTGCGCGCGATGGTAGATGAACGCCTGACGTTCCTGCGCGTGGAAATTGTCCCCCAGCAAGTCCTGGATGAGCTCGCGAATCTCCGCGTCGATCGTGAAAAGGATGTGAGGGCCGTAGTCGAAGCGATATCCGTCGACTACCTTCGTTCGCGCAAGTCCGCCGGGCGTCGCATTGCGCTCGTAGACCTGCCACTCCCGCTGGCCCGCGGTCTGGAGCGTGTAGCCGGCGGAGAGCCCCGCCAATCCCCCGCCCAGAATGACGTCGCGTCGTTCTGGCATCAGTTCTGGAAGTGTAAGCGCTCGAAATTCATCTTACAAGATAGGCAACTTCGAGGGCGCTCGGGCTGGCCCGTTCTCGATCGTGTGCTCCACGTGACCGAGAATGGTCTCCACGTAGCTCCGAAACGTGTGGCGTTGGACCGCCTCGAGGCCGCGCGCGCTGAACTGCGCACGAAGGGAGGCATCTTCACTCAGGCTCTGGATTGCGGACCGGAGCGGCGCGGCTTCCCCAGGAGGCACAAGCAAGCCGTTCTCACCGGAATCGACGTAGTCCACGGTGCCAACCGTTTCCGTCGCGATGACCGGCTTGCCCATCGCCATGGCCTCGAGGATGACGACCTGACCGCGCGAGCTGCGTATTTCGTTGAGCGGGACGATTACGAAGTCGCAGCCGTGCAGCAGCTCCAAGTACCGCTCGTACGGTTCGTCCGTCAGGACCTGGGTGCGGCTCGGGAACTCCACATTCTGAAGGCTGGCGGTGTCACCGAGCACGATCAAATCGAGGTCCAAACCCCTGACGGCCTCGGCGAGGAGCACGTAATCTCGCCCGGTCCTGCCAGCGCTGAACGCGTAGCCCCGCTCCCGCCCGACTTGCCCCGGGTTCAATACGTTGGTGTGAAACAAGACGAAGCGGAATCGCTCCCGCGGAATCCCCAAGCGCTCGCTGTAGATGTCGATCTCGCCGAGCGCAGACGTGACGAGAAGGTCGGCCGACCCGAACGCGGCGCGCTGAAACGCACGCTTGAGCTTCCAGAACGGCGAGTGCTTCTCGTCGTCCAGCATCAGTTCGAGGTGGATGTGCACGGGCCGGCGGAGTCTCAGCAAGCTACGCAGAAACCCGAAGACCTGGCCCGTTCGTAGTCCCGACGTGACGACGGCGTCGTAGTTCGACTGATGCACCAGGAGCTTCAGTGCCTTGAAAAAGAAGCTGGGCGTCAGGCTCTTCCGATCGAGCCAACGTCCCAGCGGACCGAACGAAGAGGTCTCGACGCCGTCGACGAAATCCGTCGCCTTCGACCACAGGGAATCCTGCCGAATCTCGAGGTCGCTGAGGATGCGGGAGCTCCCAATCGAGAGCCGATCGGAGCCTTCGTTCGGTTCGCGCTCCACTAGGTTACGGCACGTCTCGCTCGAACGCGCCTCCGCCGACGATCGTGAAGTGATTCTCCCCGACGAGGTCGGAGACATTTTCTTCGAGCATGAAATTCTCGTCGCCCATTCTCCAGAGGCTTCTCACCGAGTCAGAAGCTGTGTACCCAGGAAAGTCGAAGCGGACGTTCTTGGGCTTCCCTTCATTGTACACACCTTCCACGTCATCGCTCACGAGGGTCTCCTCCCAGAAGGCCACCTCGTCCAAGTAGCCATTGTAATAGTTGAGATCGGAGCCTTCCCTCGCAAACTGAATGTTGCCCACCGCTGTGAGTGTTTCGCTCTGGTCGCCCGTATCGACCTGCGTGCCGTTCAGGTACAGCCGCACATTGTTGGAGGCGGCGCTCGCGTCGAAAGTGAGCACGACGTGATTCCACTCTTGTGGATCGTCCACCTCGGCGGTCAGCGTAGCGCCCGGGTCAGCCGCGAAATCCGGTGTGATCTGGAAAGCGACCTGCGTGGTGCTCTGCCAGTAGAGGCGAACCTGCATCGAGTTCACGCCCGTTTGGAACTCGGGATTCATGTGAAGCATCATGGCGTCGACGTCGGGTGTATCCGCGGCCTTGAACCAGAGCGAAACCGAAAACCGCTCGATGGTGTCGCCTAGCGTGGTGGAAATATTACCTGCGCTGCCGAAACCATCTACGCCGTCGAACAGCAAGGAGTAGTCATTCTCCGTGCTACCCGGAAAATTCGGCCCGTCCGCACCGCTCTCGGAAGAGCAGTTGATGGACATCATGGAAAGCGCAAGCACTGCGATCATTCTTGTAAGAGTCATGAAACACCTCTGAGCAAACTGACGACAACAAAACCAAGGACAGAGCCAGCTCGAAAACTAGAAGACGGGCTAGCTGCCAAGGAAATCACAAACGAGACGCACGCGCCAACCGACCGTCGCGGTTCCCATTCCCCTACCGATGAGAATGTGCGACATGCCTCACGATTCACTTTCGCCCTGCCGTATGATCGGCCAGAGTGAGTTCGAATGGTTTCCCGTCCTTCGACCGATCGACAGATGCGAGCTTCTGAACAAACCATCACTGTGTTCTCCACGTTTCCGCGGGTCGAGCGTATCGAGCTGCCTCCGTCGGTGCAGCACGTCCCTCTGGCGGAGGCCTCGCACCTGGAGCTGGCAAAGGCGTACCTGTCGGAGCGCGGCGAAGAGCGCTGCTTCCTGATCAACGGCATCTCGCGGCAAGTTTGGACGCTCGCGCTTCTCAAGGCGCTCGTCCCCAACCGCAAACGCAAGCTGGTCGTGGTCGACATGATCCTCTCGGTGCCGACGACCTGGAAAGACCGCTTGGTCGTGGCCCTCCGAAGGAAGCTGTTCGCCAAAGTAGATCTATTCATCAGCTACGCCCGCAACACGAAGGGCATTCAGGAGATATATCGTCTGCCTGAATCTCGGTTTCTGTACGTGCCATTCAAGGTGAACGACTGGGACACCGTCAGGCGTCTGCCCAGCGTAGATGACGGCTGCATCGTCGTTGCGGGCCAAACGCGCCGCGACTTCACCACGTTCCGGCGAGCCATCGAAGACCTTTCGATGCCGATTCGAATCGTTGCGCCGACGCAGAGCGTGCTCTCTCAACATGGCTCTGTCCTCCGCGACGAAGGCTGGCCAGAACACGTCACGTTCGTGAGAGATGCGCAGACCCCAGACGTGTTCCTCCCGGAAGTCGCGCGAGCCCGGCTCGTCGTGCTACCGATCGTCGAACAGAACATCACGCCGTCCGGCATCGGAGTCTGCCTGGTGGCTATGGCACTGCGGAAATGCGTCGTGGTCAGCTCGGGCCCGGTCGCAGACGGGATGATCGACCAGGGGCAGGCCATCGTCGTTCCTGCCGGTGATTGGGAGGCGCTTCGCGATGCGATTGTAGAAGCCTGGTCGGACTCCGATCTCAGGGTCACGACTGCGGAGCGAGGATACGAATACGCGATGGAGCTAGGGGACGAGAAGCGGCTCCACAAGGATATGTTTGATGCGATCGTACGGCTCTTCCGTGGCGAAGAACCGTAGCCTCGCGCGCCGCTGAACCGACAGCGCGAACGCGAGTCGCGGTCAGCTCGCAGCATCGAAGCCCTCTTGTCCCTGGAGCGACGCGCGCGCCGTCTGGAGAAACCGCTCTGCGATCCGGTCGCCGTCGAAACGTTCCGCTACGCGCTCGAGTGCCGCGGCGCCTCGCTGGCGAGCAGCTTCTGGTTCGAGTGTGTTCAGCGCGTCGATCCACTCCGCTTCCGATTCGGCTTGAAAGTAGTCGCGCGAGGGATCGAGTCCGATCCCTTCGACGCCCCGTTCGGTTCCGAGGCATGCGGTTGCGAACAGGCTGCTCTCGATCGCCTTCACTCGCGTCCCACTTCCGTAGAAGATCGGCACGAGGTTGACGATGGCCGAGTGGTAGTACGGCACCACATTGTCCACCTGGCCGAGGAACACAGTGCGCGAGTCGCCGAGGAACGGAGAAAGCCAGGTTCCATCCCCTGAGCCAACGATGTTCAGCGTGAATGGCCGGGTGACGTTTGGCCAGACCCTTTCCAGGAACCACTTCAAGCCATCGCGATTGGGCGGCCAGTCGAGTCTGCCGATGAACAGGAGCTGCCTCTCGTCGGCTGGCTCTGCACGCTGCGGTTTTGGCGCCATGCCGATCGGCAGCGTCTCGACGCGCGCAGCCGGAGCAAGCTGTTGAAACCGGTGCGTGTCGACGTCCGACACTGTTAAGACAAGCTTGGCAGCATTGCAGAGCTCTCGCTCGAAGCGCTGAACCGCTTTCCCCTGCCAGTCCAAAAACTGAGCCGCCCCCCAACTCTTCTGCGAGGCCCCTCGAAACCAAAGGTCGGCCTCGACATTGTGGGCGCGATAGATGAACGGGACCTTGGGCCAATCGCCGAGCTCCTGAAACCAGGCCGCCGTGTGCAGGCCGTCGAAGACGACCACCGTTCCCGGCTCGGACGCCGACCGAAGAAGTGCTCTGCTCGCGCTCTTCGTCGAATACTGAGAGAGGGTCAGTGCTCGAAGCGGTCGTCGGAGGAGGTTCCGTAGGTGAAGCGCCCGCCCGGGCCTCGGACGGCGAACGACACCTGCTGCTCGAACCCCGAGCGCCTCGATCGCTTTGGACTCCGAGACCTCTTCGCCAAGCGGCGCGATAGCCAGCAAGTCGATGACAGCGCCTTGTCTCGCGAGCGCTGCGACGAGCTGCGTCGTCGCCTGCCGAGCGCCGTCATTCGCCGGCAGCGGCCATTTTGGTGTGATCCAAAGGAATCTGTTCATGCCCGCCGATGGTCCTGAGGTAGCCGGCTGAGCCACCGAGTTTCTGGTCGTAGAAGGCCGCGCCTGGGCTCGATCCGCAGTGCGCACCCAAACGGTCATTTGCGCAAAATCATGACGACGTCTCCGCCGAAAAGCCGAGTGAACGGCAGTGCACGAAACATGAGTTGGTCCAGTCGTT
Source organism: Polyangiales bacterium (assembly GCA_048550275.1). GTDB lineage: Bacteria > Myxococcota_A > Polyangia > Polyangiales > Houyiibacteriaceae > SG8-38. The sequence goes on along the minus strand of JBLYYU010000208.1, from coordinate 4,274 downwards.
CGACCTTGCTCGGGCGCTCAGGATGTCGATTGGGGATGAAGCGGCTGAACCGGGAGAACAGGTTGAAGCGAATCACTTCCGAATCCGGAAACACCGAATGCACGATCCGAACCTGCTCGCGGTTGAGCTTCTCTTCGTCTTCGGTGCGGTGGTCCGCGATCGAGGTCTCGTTCGAGACCAGACGAGTCCCTAGCGGCGAGTTCCGAACCGCGTCGAAGATGGGCACTTCCACGAACTCTCGAAACACTGCAATCCCGCCAGGCTTGAGGACACGGCGCGCCTCACGGAGCGCAGGCTCGACTTCGACGTGGTGAAGGATGTCGAATCCCGCAACGACGTCGAAGGTCTCGTCCGGGTAGTCTAGGTTTTCCGCGGCCTGGAGTGAGAAGTCGGTCTGCTCGCTGAAGCCGTACTTCTCCGCCTGGCGCCGGCATTCGACGATGTTCTCTTCGCAGACATCAAACCCCGACACGCGGTAGCCGATGTACGCGTAACACATGGCGGCGTTCCCCAACCCACAACCGAAATCGAGGAGTCGCTGCGACGGGCTCTGGTAGGCGTTCCGGACGACCTCGTAGAGCCGCCAGTACGAATTCCAGGGACGGCGCTCGACACCTCGCACTGGGTCGAAGTTGATCTCTTCGTCTTTGTGGTCCTGGGAGTACGCGCTATAGAACTCGCGTTCGCGCTTCTGCCTGGCGGTGAGGTCCTGCATTAGAAATCCATTTGCTGCTCGGGAGCGCCGCTACGGGCGGCAGGCCCGACGCAGTGAGACTAGGCCTCGACCCGCACGCCAAGGGCGACGGTGTGCTGTTCCATGGCGGCGTCGAATCCGTCGGCGTAGGAGACGAGGTTGCTGAACCCGACCCGCTCGAGGAGCGCGTGAACGCTCGCCGGTACGTTTACGAGTTGTAAATTGGCGCCGCGAACGCGCAGGTGAGAGTACAGACGCACGAGCATGGCCAGGCCAGCCTGATCGAGGTGACGAACCTTTTCGAATGACAGGACGACGCACTTGGCGCCGGCCAACTCGGAGAGCGGCAGACGCTCGGCCAAGGTCAAGGCATGGTCACCCCAGAGGTCACCGTCGAGCTCGATTCGTAAGCTTGCATTGGATTCATACGGCATCTTCATGGCTCACTTTGTTAAGCACGCATCGTGCCAAACTCCGGCCGCAGCGGCTCAGGTTCGGGCACTGGGTTCCAGATGTCGTACATGGCGGCCGATTGCGCAAACAGAATGAAGAGAAACCAACTCCAACATTGCGATAGAAAGAACGCAGCGACGCAGAACCCTACCATCGACGGCAGCATCGAGCGGCGCACCGCGCGCTCCATCGGCTCGTCTTCCGGCACGTCCGCCTTTCGGGCTCTATACGCGAGGCGCAAGGTCAGAAAAATGAGCGCCATGAACGGGATGAACCCAACTACTCCGGTCTCCGCCGCGGCCTTGATGAACGAATTGTGTGCATCGCGCGGCTCCCAGTTGACCGGGTTTCGCGCATAGCTGTGGTAGTTGTCCGGGAACTGGCCGAAGCCGACGCCAAACAACGGATTGTAAGCTGTCATACGAATTCCTGAAGCCCACATGTCGAGCCGCCCCTGCGCGGACTCGTCTAGCTGCCCCGCTTGGAACGCCCCGCTCGACCTTTCATTCACTCCGGCGACCAAAAGCATGACGAGCACTGCGGCCGCCAGCGTCGGCGCGAGAATGAGCCGAACACTCAGGGCGCCACGGTCGTAGAAGGTGAACGCCAGCGCTGCCATCAAGCCGAGCGCGCCGCCCCGCGACACCGTCGCGAAGATCCCAGCAACCAGAACAGCGAGCAATGCGAACCAGCCCAGACGCTGGAAACCGGAGCTGCCGAGGCCAAGCTCGGCGAAGAGCGGCACATAGATGAGTAGGACCAGAGCGAGGTCGTTCGGATCGCCCAGCAAGCCCGCAAGGCCGGCTCGATTCCCCTCGACCGTGGCCAAGCCGGCGGTCCTCATGTGGATCGCCAGGAGAGCTAGCCCCACCGTGCAGAGGGCCAGGCTGAGATGGAGCTTCACAGCCTGCGGTTTCGTCGTGACCAGGTGGACCACGAGGCCGTACATGATCAACATCTTGATGAAGACATCGGTGAAGTAGGTCCAGCTCGCCGTCGGGTGAGTGCTCATCAGCGATGAGAGCATCACGCCACCGGCTAGCGCGAGAATCCATCTACCGTGAGGCGCGCGAGAGAGCTGAATGTCGCCACGCAAGAGCCTGGTGATGAGCCACGATAGGATTGCGACGAGCCCGATCAGCTTGGCCGGTTGAAGAGCGGCAAGCGCCGGAAAATGGTCGGCGGGCCGCAGGACCAGGACCACGATGAACGCCAGTGTCGCGTTCAGAGCGCTCGAGAAGACCCAGACGACGGCCGCCACACCGAGGACGATTCCGAGCGCAGCCGTTGGGTGCAGCGCTGCTGCCGAAGCGCCAACTACGACCGCGAAGCCGCCGAGCAGGGCAGCGCCACGCACCTACGCCTCTCCTCGGGGCATCCTCCCGAGCGAGGGTGCACCGAGCGCTTGGGCGAGCTCCCTTTCACCGCGGAGCGTATCGTCGAACGCTGCGAACACCGCTACCGCGAGCAAAGAGAGGACGAGGCCTGCGAGCAACGCGGCCGCAAGGACGATGAAGAGCGGCGGGCTCTGGGAGCGTGTGGGCATCACCGGTGGCTCGACGGTCCAGACTTGGTTTCCGTCCGTGAACATCGACAGTTCTTCGGTGAGCAAGCTGTGGCGCCAGAGCTCTACCTCGGCACCCGCTTCTTTCAGCTCGACCAGCAGCGCCTGATGCTTGTCGGCGGCGGTTGGCGCGGCGCCGGCCTTCTGCCCTGGAGCACCAGGGTTCGAGTCGGCCGATTCCGAGGCAGCCGCCTTTTCCGCGTTTTGTTCACGCCTGAGCGCCTGCTGAAGCGAGCGAACGCGCCTCTTGGCAGCCACGAGCTTGGGGTGGTTGCTCCCGTAGACATGATTGAGCTCGTACAGTTCTGCGCGCGCGTCCGACAAATGCTTGCGTAGTTGCCTTCCTCCCGGGCTGCCCTTCCGAAGCTTCGACTCGGACTCTTCGACCTCGCGCTCCGCTGCCACGAGCCGCACCTCGGCCTCCGCCAGGGCTTTACGAATGCTCAGCTTGCCCTGCAGGGTCGCCGCGCGTGCCCCCGGCATCCGTGCCACCTCCGGCTCGATGCCCTCGGGCTTGCCCCGGAGTGCGTCGAGCTGCTCGCGAAAGAACGCCGCGGAAGCACGCACCGTTTCCCGTTGCGGCCTGAGAATCTGCTCGGTGAAAGTCTCGATGAGCGCCACGGCAGCCTCGTAGGACCCCTCTGCGGTCTCCGCTCGAACCTTGACCAAGACGATCTCGCCGCCGAGGCCGATCACCTCGAAGCTCCGCTGAAATTCTTCCACCGCGTCGTTCACGTCTTCCGCCGAGGCGGCGGGCTCGATTCGTCCGAGCTTTCGCAAGACCTGCTCCGACGTCGCGTGGCTTTGAAAGATGCTCTGGACCAGCGGCATGCGCTGCTCCGCCGACCACTCCTCGAGCATGTCCTTCATGAACGGGTTGACCGTTTGTTGGTCCGGAATGAGAAGCCGCGCCGTAGATTCGTACTGCTCAGGCAAGACCTGCCAAGCTAGGCCCGCCGCCAACACGGTCAGCAGGGGCACCAGGACGACCAGGTCCCAACGCCGCATGACCAGGTGAAACAACGCGTCGGGATTCATCTCTCGCGCTTTGCTCGTCACGACGACCTTCGAAACTGCCGGGTGATGACTCCGGGCGGAAATTTGGGCGGCCAAGTCCGGAGGCCGGCTTTGATCGTTCGAAAGGTTTCGGCGGGAGTTGGGCATTCGAGCTCGTTCCAAACGCCGCCGATCATCGGCATGCCGAGGATTCGCAGTTGCTCGGCGCATTCGGCCACCTCTGCTCGGTTGGTGCCCATTCCACGCGCGATGAGCAGCGCACCGTCAAAAGAAGACCGGACCGCAGGGGTCAGCACCGCAGCGCCCTGACCCTCGAGCAGGGAGACTCCGTCGACCCAGACGTAGCCATGATCGAGCTTCGGTTGCGGTTGCAGTGTTGTGAAGCTCTGCACCTGCAAGGGCTCGTCCGTCACCAGACTCGCGTGCTGTTGCAGGCATCCCGCGAAGTGCGTCTTTCCGTCCCCTGTATGTGGGGAAACCAACAGGATGCGCCGCGCGTCGGCGGACTGCGCAGCGTGAAGGGCGCGGGCAACGAGACTGTGCTCC
>JBLYYU010000207.1:0-9137 GCA_048550275.1 Polyangiales bacterium | reverse complement strand
GGGAGCAGGACGGCGAAGGTCGTGCCAGAGCCCTGGCGGCTCCGCACGTCGATGCGGCCACCAGCCTCGGAGACGATGCGCTGGGAGATCGCGAGGCCGAGGCCGGTGCCCTGCTGCTTGGTCGTGACGAAGGGGACGAAGACATTGGCAAGAAGGCCGGGAGCGATCCCGGGGCCGGTGTCGCGGACGCTGATCTGCACCCACGGCCGCGCGCCTCCCCCGATTCGGAAGCGATCTTGTGACCGTGTCTCGACGAAGATCTCGCCGCCGTTCGACATGGCCTGGACGGCGTTCTGAACGAGGTTGATCAGAACCTGCCGAAGGTGCTCGATGTCGATGCGGACCTTTGGCAGGCCGGGGTCCATCGTGACGTGCAGGGTGACGTCGGCGGAGTCGCATTCGGGTCGCAAGAACTGGAGCGTGAGCTCGACGGCGGAGTTCACGTGGATCGGCTCCGGGTCGCTGTGGGCCGGCCGTGCGTAGTCGAGGAAAGAGCTGACGACGCGGTTGAGGCGATCGACCTCGTCGACGATGATGTCGAGGAACTCGGCGCCTTCGGCCGGCTGCGTAGCAGTTTCGGACAGGAACTGCGCGCTAGCTTTGATCGATCCGAGCGGGTTTCGGATTTCGTGCGCCAGCCCCGCGGCCATTTCACCAAGCGCCGCGAGGCGGTCCCGCTCCTTCATCTGCTGGTAGAGCTGCGAGTTCTCGACCGTGACCGCGACCTGGGTCGCCAGGCCTGCGAGCAACTGAACCTCTTCCCTCGAGAACGCGTCCCTGAGCCGGTCGTCCCGGAGCGCGAGGAAGCCGTACAGGTGCCCGGATTCCCCGCGGAGACCCAGGCAGACCGAGGCCTGAAGCGCGCGCATGGTGACCGCGATGTCGTGCGCGGTCTCAGCCTCCCGGTCGTCGCCGACCAAGCGTCGTTCTTCGAGCTCGCGTTCGGCGTTCTCGAGGACCGCCGTGCCCGTCTTGGAGAGGCGGTCCAGCAGAGGGCGCGCCGGCGCCATCTCGATGCGTTCGGTCGGCTTCGGCCCGAAGTGGTTCTTTAGGATGAAGCCGCGAGCGTCCGGACCGAGCAAATAGAGGGCACCCTGGGTGAATCGGGGTGACTGGTCGAGCCCGTCGATTACGACTCTTCCAAGCTCGTCGAGGTCGAGGCTGTGCGCAACCGAACGGCGAAGGGCGAGGATGGTTCGCTCGAGCTCGAAGCGTTCGTGAAAGAAGACCTGTGAGATCCACTCCTGCACCCTGGTCCGGACCGGGTCGAACAGGATCAGCACGACGAATGCAGAGACGACGACGTGAAGGAAAAGCTGCTCGCCGGAGACGAGGCGCATGAGCCAAAGGATGAAAGCCAGCACGAAGGCCAGCGCGGTCAGAACGCCCAGGCGACCGGCGAGGTCGTAGAGGTCGAACAGGCGGTAGTGAGTGATCGACTGGGAGAGGGCGTAGAGGAAGACCAGGATGAGGATCGTCCCGACCGGCGGAATGTCTAGACCGACGTAGGGGAGAAACTCGACCAGCGTGAAGAGACCGCCGAAGCCGCCGACGAGCGCGATGTAGCGAAGACGGGCACCCTCGAGCCGGGAGTCGGTCTCGAAACCGAATTTGTAGAGGTAGCCAAGCGCCATCGAGAGAAAGACCGTGGCGTAGAGAAGCAGCCCACCGACGACGACCGCGTGATCGTAGAACGGGGTGAGCATCATTCCGAGGAGCACCACGGCCGCGACGATGGAGGCGCGGTTCAGGAATCGTGTGCGGCCGGTTTCCCAGGGTGCGAACACGCCGAAAAACCGCACGGCCGAAAGTGGCAACAGGACGCCGCAGATCAAATTGAAACGCTCCCAGAAAGGCACCCGGCCGACGACGCCGAGCATGAAGGTGCTGACGTACCAAAGGCCGGTGTTGGTCGCGAGGATGCCGAAAAGCCAACGGTCGCGCTGGCGTTGGGTGCGCAGGAGAACGCTCGCCGCGAGCGCGAAACACAGCAGCGCGGCGATGAACGATGTTTGAGTCCGTGCGTCCACGCCGGAAGCGTAACAGCTCCCCCGCGCCCGGTCAGTTGCTAGACTGGGCGCTGAGATGAACGTGCAAATCCTCGACGGGGCGATCGGAACCGAGCTCGGCGAACGCGGCTTCTCGCTAGATGCTCCGCGATGGAGCGCGCAGGTCATCGAGGACGCGCCCGACATTCTCGCGGAGGTGCACGCGGCGTACGCGCAGGCTGGGGCGACGCTGCATACGGCAAACACGTTTCGGACCCAGCCGCGGGCATTCGGAGAGGGCTGGCTCGCCGCGCTCGACGCGGCCGTGCGGATTGCTCGCGAGGCGGCCGGACCAGGGAACGTGTTGCTCGGGAGCATGGCGCCGGTGATGGATTGCTACCGGCCCGACCTGAGCCCGGGTGAGGCCGCGCGCCAGGAGCATCGGAGTGTCGCGACGGCGCTTACCCGGTCCGGTGTCGACGTCTTGCTTTGCGAAACCTTCGCACACGGCCCCGAAGCCCTCGTCGCAGTCGAAGAAGCGACGGCGACTGGATTGCCAGTCTGGCTGTCGCTCAGCGCCGGTCCGTTTGCGGAACTTCTCACGGCTGCGGAACTGGCGACGATCGGAAGGGACGCAGCCTCGATCGGAGTGCGTCGCCTTCTCGTGAACTGCGTCGCGGCGAGTCAAATCGGTGCCTACGTCGACGCCCTCGCTGCGCTTTCTGTCCCGATCGGCGTCTACGCGAATGCGGGAAGGGAAGACGAAGGGCTCGGTTGGGGCGGGGCTGGTTCGAAAGCGGCGGAGGCGTACGCGGATCTCGCTGAACGCTGGATCGACTCGGGCGCTTCGGTCATCGGGGGTTGCTGCGGAACGGGTCCGCGCCACATCCGGGCGCTGGCTGAGCGTTTCGGCTAGGAGCCGGCGGCGCTTCGCGTGCTGGCGTCGGATTCGATGAGCTCACCGACCGTGAGCAGGAGGTCCGACGGCTCGAATGGCTTGCGGATCCAGCGATCGGGTTTGCCGTCAGGATCCTCGTCATCGGGCGGAGGAGCTCCGCTCATGATCGCTGCGCGGTTCACGAGGCCCTTCTTGCGGAGCTGGCCGAGAAGAATGTCTCCCCGCTCGTCCGGGAGAGTCAGGTCGATCATCGCCGCGGAGTAGGGGCCCTCGCTCGCGAGTGCCTCCTTGGCGGTTGCGACGCATGTCGACGCGACGCCGCTCAACATCAAGGTCGTGGCGATCAGACCACGCACGCCCTCGTCGTCTTCGACCACCAGGACGTGACTCTGCTGGGTCTCGTCGGGCTTGATCATCCGGCTGATTCGTGATGGCTTCGGGACCGTCTGGGATTCTTGCTTCACGCCGGCTTCCGGAAGCTCGATGCGGAACTTCGCGCCTTGCCCAGGAGAGGTGTCCAAGCGAATGCGACCCCCGAGCGATTCGACGGTCCCGCGTACGATCGCTAGGCCGAGGCCAGTGCCTTCGGTTCGCGTCGTGTAGTAAGGCTCGAAGGCACGGGCGCGTTGTGCGTCGGACATTCCCGGTCCGTCGTCGTGAACCTCTAGCTCGATCAGTGATCCACGCGGGTGCGCGTGAATCGAAACGCGTCCGGCTACCGCGACCATTTGCACGGCATTGTGCGCGAGGTTCCAGACGATCGAGAAGAGTTGCGAGCGTTTTCCTTCGACCCAGCATGAGTCGGTCACGTCAGCGTGCACGTTCACGCGTTTGCTCTGCGCCTCGGGGCGAAGCAAGCGCACGACATCGCGGATCACCACCGACAAGTCGGTCCGTGTTCGTTCGTGGTTCGTGTGCCGAACCATTCGCAACAGATCTTGCGTCGCGTCGCGTGCGACCTGCGCGCTCTTTTCGATCAAAGTGAGCGCTTCTTCCGGCGGCGCCTTGTCGGGTCGCTCGCGTGCGACCTGTGCCCAACCCGCGATGGCGCTGAGCGCGTTCGCCACTTCGTGCGAGACGCCTGCAGCCAAGTCGGCGGCGGCGGCCTTCGCCTGGATACTCTCGGCGAGCGGGCTCTCCTGCGAAGTCACCAGAATGGCCGCGCTCCCCGTCCCGATCGGAAGCGCGAGCAACTGCACGGCGGGTCTCGGCGAGTACGCGGCTTGTCTACCGGCGCGCGCGCTTTCGATCGCGTCGCGAACTGCTGCCTCGTCCACCTCGCCCAGAAGCTCGAGCGCACCGCCCACCAAGTCCGATGGTGGCTTGCCGCCGAGCGGGACCAGCGCGCTCGGGTTCCCCTGCACGAGGCCGTCGTCCCCTTCTTCCAAGAGGGCGAGACGGAGTTGGTTAGCTATCCAACGGATAAGTTCTAATGTCACCGCAAACGTCCGTTTCAAGCAAAAAGGTAAGCGGTTTTGGGTGGATACGTCAATCGAAACGCATGTTTTGGTGAGTGAGGCCGCAGACCTCGCCTCAAAGGCGGGATCTGCTACCTTCGGCGCCCCATGGCGGACCACAAAATCTCGCTAGACCAGGTTTTGCACGTCGCGAAGCTCGCCAGGCTGACCCTGTCCGACAAGGAGGCTGTCCAGATGCAGGAGTCGCTCGACGCGATTCTTGGCTACATGGAGGGGCTCGACGAGCTCGATGTGTCGGCGGTGCCTCCGACATTCCATTCGATTCCGATGGATGCGCCGCTTCGGCCCGACGTGCCTGAACGATGCAGCGACCGCTCGGAGACGCTGGGACAGGCGCCAGCGAGCGAGTCCGGTGGGTACGCCGTGCCCCTCGTCCTCGAGGTCGACCCGTGAGCGACTTCCCCTGGCAGAGCGCTTTCGAGATCCGTGACGAGATCAGCTCTGGCAAAGTCAGTGCAGTCGAGGTCACGCGCGCCTACCTAGCGCGCGCCGAGGAGCTGAACCCGAGGCTGTCGTGCTTTCTCACGATCGACCACGAGGGTGCCCTCGCTGCGGCTGCCCAGGTCGACCGAACACGTGACGCCGGCGAGACGCTCGGCCCATTGGCCGGCGTGCCGCTCGCCCTGAAGGACAACCTTTGCACGCGTGGCGTTCCGACGACCTGTGCGTCGAGGATTCTCGAGGGGTACATTCCGCCCTACGACGCGCACGTGGTCGAGGCGGCACGCGCTTCCGGCGCTGTCATCATTGGCAAGACGAATCTCGACGAGTTCGCGATGGGCTCGTCGAATGAGAACTCGGCTTTTGCGGCCGTGCACAACCCCTGGGACCTCGACCGAGCGCCCGGCGGCTCATCCGGCGGCTCTGCTGTGGCTACCGCTGCCGGCTTGGCCCCAATCGCCCTTGGTAGCGACACCGGCGGCTCCGTTCGCCAACCCGCGGCGTTTTGCGGGATCACAGCGATCAAGCCGACCTATGGGAGAGTTTCCCGCTACGGGCTCGTCGCGTTCGCTTCGTCCCTCGACCAGGTGGGCCCGATGGCGCGCTCCGTTCGCGAAGCGGCGCAGTTGCTCGAAGTGGTTTCCGGCCACGACCGGCGAGACGCCACCTCCACCGAGCGCGACAGCGGCAACTACCTCGGCGCTTGCGAGCGCGGGGTGAAGGGGCTGCGGGTCGGAGTGGTCCGCGATCTGATCGACGGCCTTCAGGATGCGGACGTCAGTGCCGGAACCGAGGCCGCGCTCAGCGCGCTCGAAAAGGACGGGGCGACCCTGGTCGACGTGTCGCTTCCGCACTCCAAGCACGCCGTCTCGGTGTACTACCTGATTGCGACCGCCGAAGCGTCGAGCAACTTGGCGCGCTTCGACGGGATTCGGTACGGCGTTCGAGTTCCGGGCAAGGATCTGGCCGAAACCTACACCAATTCTCGAGCCCAGGGCTTTGGTTCCGAGGTCCGGCGACGGATCATGCTCGGCACCTACGCACTCTCGGCAGGCTACTACGACGCGTTCTATCTCAAAGCGCAGCGCGTACGCACCTTGATTCGGCGCGACTACGACGCTGCCTTCGAGAGCTGCGATGTGGTCTGCACACCGACGACTCCCACTCCGGCCTTCGCGCTCGGCGAGAAGACGAGCGACCCGCTCGAGATGTACCTCGCGGACATCTTCACCTTGCCCCCGAGCCTTGCCGGGCTGCCGGCGATCAGCACGCCATGCGGATTGTCCGCCGCCGGGCTCCCACTCGGACTCCAGCTCGTAGCCGCCCCCTTCGAAGAAGAGGTGCTCTGCAGCGTGGCGCAGACGGTCGAAGACCACTGCGGTCTGAAGAGCTCGCGGCCTAGCGCGCTCGGTTGACCTACTTGGGCGGCGCTTCGGAGACCAGCTGATTGGTCCGGATCGAGATTCGGCCTCGGCGCTCCTCGCCGGCAACTTCGACCCGATTTCGGCCCCGTGCCTTGGCACGGTAGAGTGCTTGGTCCGCCTGCTCGATCAGCACGTCGGCGCTAATGCCCGGTCGGAGCATGGCAAGGCCGATGCTGACGCTGATGCTGTCGGGCCCATGGTCGGCCTGGGGCGTATTTGCCAGGCGGCCTCGTAGCCGCTCCGCAACGATACGTGCGGCTGCTAGCTTGATTTCCGAAAAAATGACCAGGAACTCTTCGCCGCCCCAGCGCGAGACGATGTCGTTTCGGCGAACATACTCGGTGAGGGACTTCGCGATTTGCTGAAGCACCTGGTCACCAGCGGCGTGTCCGAACTCGTCGTTGATCGCCTTGAAGTGGTCGACGTCACACATGGCCACGCAAAGGCCCGTGTTGTTTCTGCGTGCGCGAGCGATCTCCTCTTCGAGACGTTTGCTGGCGTGACGGCGGTTGTAAAGGCCCGTGAGGCCATCGGTAAGCGCGAGAAGCTGGGTCTCTTCGACGAGGAAGAGCGACTTGACCAGGACGCCGAGCGCGTCGGCGATGAGCTCGAGGCTGCGCAAATCTGGTGGCGAGCACATGTTGGGGCCGCCGAAGACCTGCAGAGTTCCGAGCGTTTCGTCGCGCACGGAGATTTTGCAACTGTGGGAGCGCCCTGCGACCGCGTGCTCGCCGGTTCCGAATTTGGGATCTGGGTCGACCGTCGTGTAGGTCGACGGAACGCTCTTCTCCGGAATTCCGAGCGCTGCCATGCCTGCGGTGGGTGTGTCGGTGGGCCAGGGGCCGCGCGCGCGAATCGAATACGTGGGCCCGCCGGGACCGAGTAGTTGAAGGACCAGGTAAGGGCAGCCAACGACTTCGCCTGCGAGCTCGAGCAGCCTCTCGCTGAACTCGATTCGGTCGTGGACGTAGTCCATCAGGCGGCGGACTTCGGATTGGACGACGACCTCGAAGAGATGCTGGTCGAGCACGGCGCTGACGCGTTCGAGCGGAGTGCCGGTGAGCTCGGGGCGAATGCTGTCCCGCGGTGTTCGGCCTTCCATGAGTTGCTCCACGGCAGGTAGGAGCTTCTCCTCCATATCCTCTTTCGCCAGGTAGATATCAGCACCCGCGTTCCGACCCCAGAACCGAGTCTTCGCTTCCTTGGCGGCAGTCAACAGAATGAACGCGATGTCCTTCATCCCCGGGTCGCCGCGGAAGACCCGACAGAGCTGGACACCAGTGATCGCGTCCATTTCGATGTCACTCACGACCAAGTCGAAGGTGTGTTCGAGGGTGAGCGCGAGCGCTTCCTCGCCGGAGGCCGCCTCGGTGATATGGAAGTCCATCGTCTCGAGCTTCTGCACGACACGCTTTCGGATCGACGGACTGTCGTCCACTACCAGGACCCGGAAGGTCCCGGGCATTTCTTCCCCTTGCCTAGTCTCCGAAGGCATCTTCACCCGTGTTCATGATGAGTAAAGCTCGATGCGGATGCCAATCTATCTGGGGCCCGGCGTCGTGGCCATCCGCCTCCGGTGCGCTATAACCCGCCCGCATGACCGCCTATGAGCCGGTGATTGGCCTCGAAGTGCACGCCCAAATGCGCTCGCGGACCAAGCTTTTCTGCGGGTGTCCCACCGAGTACGGTGCGCCTCCCAACGAGCACACTTGTCCAGTGTGCCTGGCGCTTCCCGGGGCGCTGCCCGTTCCGAACCAGAAGGCCATCGAGCTCGCCGTGCAGGCGGGCTTGGCCCTGGAATGCGAGGTCGCCTCGCACAGTGTTTTCGCTAGGAAGAACTACTTCTACCCGGACTTGCCCAAGGGCTATCAAATCTCCCAGTTCGAGCTTCCGCTCAACGGCATCGGCCATCTCGACATCGACGTGAACGGCGAGACTAAGCGGATCGGGATCACCCGCATCCACGTCGAAGAAGATGCCGCGAAAAACATCCACGGGACCGGGTCGAGCGCGGTGACGCTCGTCGACTTCAATCGAGGAGGCACTCCGTTGATCGAAATCGTCAGCGAGCCGGATCTCAGAAGCGCCGACGAGGCCGAGGCGTACCTCCGGAAGCTTCGCGACTTGTTGATGTTCATCGGTGTCAACGACGGCAACCTCGAAGAAGGGTCCTTCCGCTGCGACGCCAATGTGTCGATTCGACCCGTCGGCCAAGAAGAATTTGGCACGCGCGCCGAGTTGAAGAACATCAACTCCTTCCGCTTCGTCAAGAAGGCCATCGAGCACGAAATCGCTCGTCAGGAAGGCGTGCTTCAGAATGGCGGGACAGTGGTTCAGGAGACACGAACCTGGAGTGAGGGGCAGGGCAAGACGGTTTCAATGCGCAGCAAAGAGGAGGCGCACGACTACCGCTACTTCCCGGACCCGGACCTGCCGCCCATCGCTGTGAGCGAGGAACGCATCGAGGAGCTGCGCGCAGCTCTTCCGGAGCTGCCGGTTGCGAAGCGCCTGAGGTGGCAGAAGGAGCTAGGGCTCACCGAGTACGACGCCGGCGTCCTGTCGGGTCATCCGGAGGTCGCGAAGTATTTCGAAGAGGCGACGCGCCTCTTGGTCGACCAGACAGGTGCGAAGCCGAAGGCGGCTGGCAAGAAGGTTGGGAACTTCGTGCAGGCGGAGGTGCTTCGACACGTGACTACCGACGGGCTCGAGGCTCTCTTTCCCGTTGCGCCGAATGGCATCGCGGAGCTTCTCTCCTGCGTCGAGGACGGAACCATCAACGGCAAGATCGCCAAGAAGGTGTTCGCCTCCATGGTCGAAACCGGAACCGCGCCAAAAGTCATCATCGAAAAGCAGGGGCTGGCGCAAGTCACCGACACCGGCGCGATCGAGGAAGAGGTCCACCGCATCC
>JBLYYU010000206.1:0-5399 GCA_048550275.1 Polyangiales bacterium | reverse complement strand
TCAAGCCCGATCCGAGATAGCGGATCACGCCTTTCTCCGTCGACGGAATCGTGGGCGTGAAGGAGCTCACCCGGAATCGGGCTCCGTACACGGCATGCTGCGACCAGCGCCCGATCAGGCGAAGGTGCTCACCCGGGGCGATCTGCCCGAGGTCACCCACGGCGGTCTGCGAAGGGGCGAGGTCACCGTCCTCGTCGGGGCCCAGGCGGATCACCGCGAAGCGCCCGTCATCACTGCGGAAAAGGACGTCTTCCACGACGCCTTCGAGCACCTCTTCTGACTCCTTCGACCCCACGATTCGTGCGGAATCTACCAGTCTTATGTTCCAAGCGCTCTGCGTTTGTGCTTTGTTCGGAAACATCCGCTAGTGTTAAAAGCAGCACGAGTTTGGATTGGAGGGGGATGAGCACCCGGCCCCGGATGAACGCAGCCATTGGGAGAATGAAGATTCGCGGAGCCGCCCGTAAAAGGCGCGGTTCGGCGGTTACGCACGTCCAAGCGATCGAAGTTCCCTACGAGGCGGCCGATGAGCGCAGGGCGGCGGCCCCACGCGCCGACGATACGCTGCCCTACTACTATCCCTTCGCCCCGAGCCTCAGCGACGACGAGGACTGAGGGCGAGCGCGACTTCGTTGCGCGGCAAACGAGCGATTGGTAAGAGCGCTCGATGCCCCCAACTACGATCGCCATCTTCGGGGCCAAAGGGGGGGTCGGGACTTCCCTGTTCAGCGCCAACCTGGCGATCTATCTCGCCACGATCGGCAAGCGGGTCATCGCGGTCGACGCCGATCCGTCCGGGGCGGACCTGCACGCGATGCTCGGGATGGGCCCTCGAGTCGCTCCGTACGTCGCGCCAACGCCGGCGTTCGGACAGGAGCGGAGCCTCGCCAGCTTGGTCAGCGCCCTCGATCACGACGCCGCGAACACGCTGCCGCCGCGCGAACCTGTCGATGGTCCGATTCCGAGTTTGCGGCTGATGGACGGCGGACTGGGCGAACCGCATCGGGGAAGCGCTCGAAGGAGCTCCCTGCGAGAGCTCGAAGGGCGGCTCGCCAAACAGGACGCGGATTTCGCCGTCGTCGACCTGGGGTCCGCGGCGACCGATGCCGGCGTTCGGTTCTGGTGCATGGCGGATCACCGCCTCGTCTTGACGATGCCTGAACCCAACGCGGTGAGCGGCCTATATCGGCTGCTCCGCAAGGCGTTTGCGACGATAGCGTTCTCGCGGGTGACCGATGAACGTCAACAAGCTGCCTTGCATGCGGCGTTCTCGAGAGCAGGCCAGACGCCGGCACCTTCGGACATCACGGCGCTGGTGCGTCGCGAATGGCCGGCGCTCGGGGATGTTTTGCAGGAGTGCATGACCGAGATTCAATTCCCGTTCATCGTGAATCAGGCTCGTCTCCGCGCCGACCTCGAGCTCGGCGACCAGATCACCGTCGCAGCGCGCCGGCGCTACGGCGTCCACCTGAAGTACCTTGGCTACGTCGAGCACGACGATGCGGTTCGGAGCTGTTCGCGCAAGCGTCGCCCGCTCTTGCTCGAGAGCCCGGGAAGTAGAGCGAGCCGGAACATCGAAAAAATCGCACGCCGGCTCTTCGCCTCAAACGAAACTAGAAGGGATCGCGCGCCCTGGCGTGAGGTGCCACCCAGCTCACATCACGACGTGCTGGAAGTCGAGCGCGGCGCAACCGACGAGGAAATCCGACGCGCTTTCAAGCGCATGTGCGCGGTATTCGACACCGAGAATCTCGTTACGTTCGGTCTCTTCGACGAGGCTGGTCTCGAAACCGCGCGAAGCCGAATCGACGAGGCCTATGACGTGCTCCTCGACCCGGCTCGTCGCCGCCCTTACGAGATGTCGGTGTTCCCAGAGGCTGAAGAAACCCGGGCCCACACCGAAGAAGAGCAGACTCCGAGCGCTGAGCTTCCTCCTGCGCCGAGCATCACCCCCGACAGCGAATTCAGCGGCGCCCTGCTTCGAGCGGTCAGGGAATCCCAGGGTACGAGCCTCGACCAGATCAACGAGCGCACCAAGGTCGGGATCAACTACCTGCGTTGTATCGAGGAAGACGACTTCGAGGGTCTGCCCGCGGCCGTGTACGTCAGGGGCTTCGTTACCGAGTTCGCCAAATGCCTCCGACTCGATCCCGAGCAGGTTAGCCAGAGCTACCTCCGGCGCTACAAGGCTCGGATGGAAGAACCAACGGAGCGAGAGTGATCGACAAACACACTCGGCTCATATTGGCCTCGGCGTCGCCACGCCGTCGCGAGATTCTCTCGTCTCTAGGTATTGACTTCGACGTTCAGCCCAGCGGAGCGGACGAGTCGAGCTTGAACATGGAGGACCATCTCGAGTTCGCTCGCGCGGCGGCCCTGCTCAAACTCGACCAGGTTCTTTCGACCAGCGAGCGCGAGGGGGCGAACGTTCTGTCGGCGGACACCATCGTTTGTGTCGGCGGGCAACGTTTGGGCAAACCGGTAGACGAAACCGACGCCGTGCGAATGCTGGAGCTGCTGGTCGGTCGGGCGCACGTTGTGCGAACGGCTGTCGCTCTCGGGCGCGTGGGGGAGGGCGCACTCGATTGCCAAATCGTGGAGACCCGGGTCTGGTTCGGTCCGGCCACGCGCGAACAGCTCGAGCGCTACGTCGCTGCCGGAGAAAGCCTCGACAAGGCCGGCGCGTACGGTGTCCAAGGCCTAGCAGGCGGTTTCGTGACCCGAATCGAAGGTTCGTACACGAACGTGGTCGGACTGCCTGCAGCGGAAGTAGTCGCGCTTCTCCTAGAGCACGGGGCGTTGGAGCGCTGGCCATGACTCACGATGTCGCCGCTTCGCTCGAGCGCCTTCGGGAACGGATCGAACGGGCTTGCCAACGGGCGGGTCGGGATACGAGCACAGTGCAGCTCGTCTCGGTTTCCAAAGGGCACGGAGAAGACGCGATTCGCGCCGCCTACGACGCGGGGATGCGTGTCTTCGGCGAAAACTATGCCCAGGAGCTGGCGGCAAAAGCGACGTCGCTCACGGACATGCCAGACCTCCGCTGGCGCTTCATCGGCCACCTCCAGCGCAACAAGATCAAGCTCATCGAAAAGGCACGGGCGACCGTGGATACGGTGGACACGGCGCGTCTGGCGGAGGCGCTGTCGAGCAAGGCGGTTTCGGCGGGAGTGGACGTCGAGGTCCTGCTCCAGGTCAACATAGGCGCCGAGGCGCAAAAGTCAGGCTGTGCGCCGGACGACGTCCCCGGCCTGGTGGATGCCGTGCGGGCGCTTCCCGGGCTGGACCTGCGTGGGCTCATGACGGTCGCGCCGCATCTCGACGACGTCGAGGCGACACGCCCGTTCTTCGCGGCGCTTCGCGAGCTCGCCGAAGCGAATGGGTTGAAAGAGCTTTCGATGGGGATGACCCACGACCTCGAACAGGCCGTCGCTGAAGGAGCTACCATGCTCCGAATCGGGACTGCGATATTCGGTCCCCGGCCTCCAGCCCGGCGCTAACTCTCGGATTCGCCTGCGATCCTTCCGAGCTCGACAGAACGGCGCGTGGCGGCTCGCACCGCACCGATGACCGCATCCGAAAACCCAGCGGCTTCGAGCGCGTCCAGGCCCGCGCGAGTGGTACCCCCTGGGCTCGTCACACGTTCGCGCAAGACCCCAGGCGACTCCTTGGTGTCACGAAGCAGGCGTGAGGCGCCGAACACCGTTTGGGACGCGAGCTTGAGCGCGTCCTCTTCGGAAAGCCCCTCGCGCATGCCCGCGTCGCGAAGCGCTTCGACCATCGCGAACACGTACGCAGGCCCAGAACCGCTCAGCCCGGTCACCGCGTCGAGCTGACCCTCAGGCACGCGAACCGAGATCCCGACGCTGCGGAACAGGATTTCGGCGAGCTCGAGGTCTTCTTCCGTGGCTTGGCCTCCGCCGGCGATGGCGGTTGCACCAGCGCCGACCAGGGCAGGGGTGTTCGGCATGGTCCGAACGACACGCGCACCTTCGGGCAGCGCGCGTTCGATCAGGCGGGTCGGAATCCCGGCGGCAACGGAGATCAGCAGGGTATCGGGTTGCAGCGCAGAGGCGACTCCGGGGAGCATTTCTCTGAACACCTGGGGCTTGGTGGCCAGGATGACGACGCTCGATTCCTGAATCGCTTCGGCGTTGTCGCCCGTAGTGCGAACGTCCAGCTCGTGTTCGAGGGCTTCGCGTCTCGCCGCGTCCGGGTCGGCGGCGATGATTTGATCGGCGGGGACGGTGGCGGTGCGGACCAGACCCCGGATGAGAGCGCCCGCCATGTTGCCGGCGCCGATGAACGCTATCGTGTGTTCGACGGACATAGCCGGCGGCATACCACACAAGACGCGGGAACGGCAGGCCGAAACCCCGGGTCATGCACAGGCAGCTTCGACCTCGTCGATCTCTTTTGGAATCCCGTCGGTCAGCACCTCAGAACCGGATGCGGTGACTAGAACGTCGTCTTCGATTCGCACGCCGATGCCGCGCCAGCGCTCGTCGACATCTTCCGCGTCCGTCGCGATGTAAATGCCGGGCTCCACGGTCAGGACGAAGCCAGGTTCCAACGGACGATGCTCGCCGTCCACGTAGTAGTGGCCGACGTCGTGCACGTCCATTCCAAGCCAGTGCGAAGTCCGGTGCATGTAGAACGGCTCGAACTTCTTCTCTTCGATCAATGCGTCGGCATCGCCCTCGAGCATCCCGAGCCGCCTGAGGCCCTCGGTGATCACGCGCACGGCGACCTGGTGGATCTCGTCTAGCGAAACGCCTGGCTTGACTGCATCGATGCTCGCTTTTTGGGCGTCGAGGACCAGCTCGTAGATCGACCGCTGTTCAGGAGTGAATTTGCCGTTCACTGGGAATGTGCGTGTGACGTCGCTGGCGTAGTAGTCGAGCTCGCAGCCTGCGTCGATCAGCACGAGCTCTCCGTCGTTGAAGATCCTGTTGCCTGCCCGGTAGTGCAGGATGGTCGCGTTCGGCCCCGAGCCGACGATGCTGTCGTAGGCGGCTCGTTCGCTTCCGTGTTTTCGGAAGATGTGGATCAGCTCGGCATCGATCTCGTACTCGTGCATCCCCGGGCGCGCGAGCTCCATGGCGCGGACGTGCGCTTCCTTTGTGATTGCGGCCGCTCGACGCATCGTCGCAACTTCCGCCGCGCTCTTTCGAAGCCGCATCTCGTGGAGATGAACCGATGTGTCGATGATGGTCTCCGGCGCCGTCACACCCCGTCGCCCTCCGCGTCGAAGCAGGTTCAAACAGTCGAAGATGATGGCGTCTGCCGCCCTGTCTTGAGCGACACGGTAGTGCAGACGTTTGACGTTGCCGAGGTAGTCGGGGAGCCGCTTGGCGAGCTCCTCGATCGGGAAAGCGACATCCGCGCCGAAGCTCTCG
>JBLYYU010000205.1:0-8864 GCA_048550275.1 Polyangiales bacterium | reverse complement strand
TCGAGAAAGGGGCCGGAGCAGATTCCAAAAACCTCACTGCCCACTTCAGCGGAGAGCTTCATCGATGTCGCGTCCGGCTCGACCGTCCCGCCCGCAAGCACGGTGACGCCCCGAGGCACGATGAAGGTCAGCATCACTTGCTTCGCGCGTGCGTCCCAGAGCCAGTAGCCAACCTCTTCATGGAACGAGTCCTCCACGCCGATACGCCAGGCGGTCTTCGCGTACCGCAGGCCGTAGAGCGACTGCTCATGGTTTTCGACCAGGCCGATCGGGTCCAGAACGATCCGCTCGCGAAACGCATTGTGCTCGATCGACACCCGATCATCGTCCGGTGATTCGTCCTTGCCTTTGTCGCCTTCCCAGACGCCGGCAAAGGCTGCCAGCGGGCCGAGGTTCCGAATGCTCGCGTCGGTCATGCAGGAAGTCTGGGACAGCGCTGGGACCGGCGCCAGCCCGGACAGACCCGATCCAGACAAGAAACCGCGTGAGCGGCACATCGCCGCGTCGCCTAGTTCGGCAAGTCAGGCTGTTCGAGCTTCTGCTCGCAATCCAAGGCGCCGAGGAACGCGACTAGAGCGGACTGCTCTTCCGGGCTCAAGCCGCGATCGGTCATGAGCGCCGTCTTGTTTCGGTTGTCGATGCCGCCCGTCGCCATCAACGCGACGGCCTCGTCGAGCGTCGCGGCCGAGCCGTCGTGAAAATACGGTGCGCTCTTCGCGACGTTCCGCAGGGACGGCACTTTGAATGCGGCCCAATCGGCGTCCTTGCCGCTCACCTTGGAGCGGCCGACATCAACCTCGGCTTCGGCCTTGCCCCCCGTCCCAATGCCAACGTTGTAGTAGAGCCCAGCGGGAACACCCATTGCGCTCGAGAAGAGCGGCGGCGCGTGACAGACGCTGCACTGGCCCTTGCCTGCGAACAGCGACCAGCCCTGCTTCTGTTGCTCGGTGAGTGCGGCGACGTCGCCCTTGGCGTACCGGTCGTAGGCCGTGTCGTCGCAGATCAGAGTGCGCTCGTACGCCGAGATCGCCTTGGCGATGGTGTCGGGTGTCACGCCTTCGCCGGGAAAAACCTTCTCGAACTGTTCGGCGTAGCCTTTGACCTTGCCGATCTCGGCCGCCTTTGCCGCCAGGTTCTCTTTGCCGACTCCCATGTTGCCTCCGCCCCAGGCGCCCTTGGCCTGCGCCTCGAGGCTACCCGCGCGGCCGTCCCAGTAGAACGCCTCGAAGTACGCCGTGTTCCAGATGACCGGGCTGTGCCGGGTGAGTGGTTTGTCCTTCGCACCGACGGCGGTCGGCGTCTCACCACCGTTGCCGTGCTCGTTTTGGTGGCACGAGTAGCAGGAGCGCGTCCCGTCCACGCTCAGGCGGGCGTCGAAGAACAGTTGGTGGCCGAGCGCCACCTTTTCCGGAGTCTGAGGGTTGTCCGCCGGAACCTTCAAGTCGGGGAAAGCCGCTGGCGCCGGTGGAAGCGGTGCCTTTTCGACGGATGGTTTCGCCGGGGGCGCCGCCTTCTCCTCGGCTGGCTTGCTCTTGCACGACGCCAGGCCGAAGGCGAAAACGATGATGAAGCTGGCTGCGAACGCGCGATGCGTGTTGTTTGTGCTGGGCATACGGGGATGATCGGACGACCGAAGCCACTGGCAAGCCGAGCGTCCACCTCGTGCGACTAAACGGCGGCGAACGCGTCGGCCAGCGCGCGGGCTTCGATGATGTTGTCCTCGATCGAGCAGTAGGTCCACGCACCGTACCGGCCGATCGAGTAGACGTCCTGGGCGGCGAGAAGCCCTCGCTTGGTTGCGACCTCTGAAATCGAGCTGTGCGTGATGTGCACGTAGGCGGGATCGAGAAGTACATCATGGGAGGCGATCAGGGTTTGGTTCTCGACCACACCGCAGGTCTGCAGGTCCGCAATCACCCTCGATTTCAATCCGCCACGGTCATCGGGACTGAGCTCCATGTCCCAGGGAATGCCGACCTCGACGTAGAGGCTCATTCGGTCCGAATCGAAGATGTTGTCGTAGAAGCCGACGCGATAGAACGAGATGTCGCGCTGAGGGTAGTAGACCCAATGGACATCCGGCGGGCCCTTGCTATCGAAGCCCAGATTGAAAACCTGAACCTTGTTGTGGCTGAACACCGATGCGTCGTAGGGAATCCCGCAGAGGGTGAGCAGCGAGACCAGCGGCGCCGTGCTCACCAAGACTTCGTACCGGATCTCCCGCTCGGTGGTGGTCGCCACCTTGGATTGGAGATCGATGCCGGTGACCCGCTCGTTCAGGGCAACTCCACCGGGGCGGACCCCTTGCGCTAGGGCATCGATGTACTGAGCCGCTCCACCCTCCGGATACGTGAACGTGGCGTTGTACCCGGAGCTCCGCGGTGAGTCCGCTTGCCCCAGGATCTCCTTCTCGCTCGCGTGCGGGAAGAATCGACCCATAGCGTCCGGGTCGAGCGCGGCCAGATTGATCGCGTATAGCTTTTCGTTGTACGGAATCAGGAACTTCTCGGCGATGCCGCGCCCGTATCGCGAATAGAGCATCTCTTTGAAGTTGCTGCCCTCAGGCTGGGGTCTGCTCTGAAGGTCTCGTACGCATTGCTGATATTCGGCTTCCGGGAGTTGGTGGATGTTCTTCTGAAATTGGAAGTCGACGTACCGCCCGCCGTACCAAATTCGGCTGTCGCGCTTCACGCGAAGCACGTCGGCTGTGCCCATCCGATCGACCAGATATCGCTCGATGTCCGGGTCTCGGAAATGAAAAAAATGGCCCGCGTAGTCCCAGACGAAGCCTTCGCGTTTCACCGTACGGCAGTAGCCGCCGATTTCTGACTCGGCTTCGACGATCAAGTAGTCGTCGTCACGAAGCCAATCGGCAAAGGAGAGGCCGCTGACGCCCGCTCCCACGACCAAGTAGCGCGCGGACTCCACGCTAAGTGCCTACCACATCGCTGGTCGTGCTGGTGAAACCGCGGACCACCCGGATCCCGCTCTCGACACGCCGCCCCAGCGCCACCGGCTCCCCATCCGGCCCGAAGAGTGCGAGCGATTGCTCTGACGAAGCTTCGCGCCATTCGTCGCCGACGATGACCTCGGGACCAATCGGACGCCCGTGGCGCGCATGGGCGACCCCCTCCTCGTCGAGCTCGACCCGCGGCAGGGCACCGCAGGCCTCTCGCAGGGGCACGAGACGCTCTGCAATCGCCTCTGCGGTCATGCCGTCTCCGAAGAGCGCACCGTCGATGGTGAACGGGCCGCTGGCAGTCCGGCGAAGCGTCTTCACGTGGCCGAGCGTCCCGAGCGCGTGGGCAAGGTCCCGAGCCAGGGAGCGAACGTAGAAGCCCTTTGCGCAATGAAGGCTCAGCACTAGCGAATCGGGGCCTAGCTCATCGATCTGGGCATCGTAGAGCTCGACCTCGCGGACCGGTGCCTCGACGTCCTCTCCGCGCCGAGCGCGGCGATGAAGGGGCGTGCCTCCCACCTTGATCGCGCTGAGCTTCGGAGCTTCTTGAAGATGCCGACCCAGGAACTGCTGGATCGCAAGCTCGACCGTTTCGCGATCGAGCGGCGGCACCGTGGCGGTTTCGACGACCTCACCGTCCGCGTCGAGCGAATCGGTTTCCGAACCGAGCGCAATGGTCACGACGTAGCGCTTGTCGTCCGCCTGTAGATGCGAGACCAGCTTCGTCCCCTCCCCTAGCGCGACGACCAGGACCCCCGTGGCGAGCGGATCGAGCGTCCCGGCGTGCCCGACCGATCGTTGACCCAATGCCCTTCGAACCCGTTGGACCACGTCGTGCGACGTACACCCTCCTGGCTTGTCGACGATCAGGACGCCGTTCATCCGAAATGCTTACGGAGCTCGGCCTGCAGGAGGTCCTCCGCCTCGTCGATCGTCACGTCGAGCTGGGTCGCGGCCGCCGCGCGGTGACCACCACCGTTGAGCGCCGCCGCGATCTCCGACACGTCCGCCGTTCCGCTCGAGCGAAGGCTGATCTTGGTCTCCATTCGTTCGCCGGACGCGTCACGGACCGGCCACTCCCAGAGCAGCGCGCCAATCTCGGCTCCCTCCACCCGGCGGGCGTAGTTGACCATGCCCTCGACCATGTCGTCGTCGGCGCCGCAGGCTTCGAGCATCCCGCGTGTCACCCGCATGATGGCCGCTCGTCCGTCGAACGAGGTTTCGAGCGTTGCGATGATCGCCGCGAGCAGTTGGAGCCTCGCTGGGGCCCATCGCTCGAACAACTGGTAGGCGACCTGCCAAGGGTCGACGCCGTCCTCGAGCAGCCGGGCACCCAAGCGCAGCGTCGCGGGGCGCGTCGTCTGATAGCGAAACCCGCCGGTGTCCGAAACGATGGCTGCGTAAATGGGTGTCGCGGCACCCTCGGGAATCGAATCGAGGCCAAGCCCCTCGATCAGCCGGACGACGACCTCGCCAGTGGCCGCCGCGTCGGTGTCGCGGAACACGATGTCGCCAACGTCGTCGTGCGCGTGGTGATGGTCGACGATGACTACCGGGCCCGTCACCTCGGGGCGGGGGAAGCCACGTGGCAAAAGCGCTTTTGCGGCGATGTCCATGACCCACGTCGCGTCGAAACGGGTGCCTTCTGGAAATTCGGCGATCCCCTGTTCGCCCTGCATGAGGAACAGCAGCGAATCGGGGATTGGTTCGGGCATGAAGAGCGTCGCTTCTTTGCCGATCGCCCGGAGTGTCCGGATGAGCCCAAGCGCCGACCCCAAGGAGTCCGCGTCCGGGCGCCGGTGACAGGCGACCAAGAAACGTTCACCGTTGCGCGCGACTTCGAGCGCCTTTTCGATCATCGAGGCTCCTCCGATCCGCCGTCGGGATCCTCACGGATCTCGTCCAGAATCGATTCGATCCGAAGCGCCGAGTCCACCACGTCGTCCCAGAAGAACTCGAGCGTCGGCACATGGCGAAGCTGCAGACGTTGCCCAATTTCACGCCGCAGAAATCCGCTGGCCCGCCGGAGCGCTTCTACGACGGCCTCCTGCCGTTCCGCCTCGATCTCCTCGAGCACCCGGACGTAGACCCGCGCGATGCTCAAATCGTCGGTCAAGCGGACCGCGGACACCACGACATCACGCGCCGCCGGATCGCGTACGCTGCCTCGAAGCAAGAGCTCCATCAGCTCGCTTCGAATGCGTTCGGCAACTCGGTCTGCCCTTCGAAAGCCCTTCTGCGGCATACCTCAGCCCGTCCACCCTCCGAGCTCGCCAAGCGAGACCAGCTCCGTCGAACGATCCATCACGACCGCGTCCGTCGAGCCTTCGACGAACTCGGCGATCGAATCGAGCATCGAGTTCGCATGACGACGGTCCCCCGACACGACCGCGAAACCGAGCGTGGCCTGCCGATGCGCATCTTGTTGCCCCACCTCCGCCGCCGAAACGTTGAAACGATTGGCGGTTCGGTCGAGCACCTTGCGAACGATCGATCGCTTCGCCTTCAGCGAGGTCACCCCCGGCAGCGAAAGCGATATCTGGCATACGCCAACGACCATGTTCAGACCTCTCGGCGCTCAGCTCAGTCGAGTGTCGCCTCGACCTGCTTCTCTTCGTAACACTCGATGATGTCTTGATCTTTGATGTCGTTGAAGCCCTGGAGGCCGATGCCGCACTCCATGCCGGCCTGGACTTCCTTGGTGTCTTCCTTGAAGCGCCTGAGCGAGCCCATCGGGCCTTCCCAGACGACGACACCATCACGAACGAGGCGTGCTCGAGCGCCGCGGTTGATCTTACCTTCGAGCACCATGCAACCGGCGATTGTGCCGATTTTCGGAATGCCGAATGTCTGACGAACCTCTGCCTTGCCCAGATCCGCCTGGACAACCGTCGGCGCGAGGAGGCCCTTCATCGCGGCCTTCACCTCATCGATCGCTTCGTAGATGACGTTGTAGGTTCGAATCTCGACCGCTTCCTTCTTGGCAGTCGACGAGGCCTTGCCCTGAGGACGCACGTTGAAGCCGAGGACGATGCCCTGAGACGCGCTCGCCAGCATGACGTCGTTCTCGGTGATCCCGCCGACGCCCGTATGGATGACGTTGACCTTGACCTTCTCGGTCGCAAGGTCGGTGAGCGAGCTCTGAAGCGCCTCGACCGAGCCCTGGACGTCGGCCTTCACCACCAAGCGCAGCTCCTGGACGTCGCCCGTCTGCATGAGCGCCTGGAACTGATCGAGCCCACGAAGCCCGCCGGTCGGCGCCACGCTGGTCGAGCCGGGCTTCTTGCGTGCCCCAGCGACTTCCTGCGCCTTGCGCTGGTCGGTCACCTCGTAGAACAGGTCGCCCGCCGATGGCAGCTCGGCCAAACCGAGCACCTCGACGGGAGTCGCCGGGCCAGCCGCGGACAACTGCTTGCCACGGTCGTCGGTCATGGCGCGAACGCGGCCCCAGGCGCCGCCGGCCACAACGTAGTCGCCGGTGTCCAAAGAGCCGTCTCGAATCAATACGTTAGCGACCGGACCTCGCCCGCGATCGAGGTAAGCCTCGAGCACGACGCCCTTCGCGGGAATGCTCGAGTTGGCCTTCAGCTCCAGCATCTCTGCCTGGAGGATGACGTTGTCGAGCAGCTCTTCGACGCCCAGGCCCGTAATCGCGGAGCAGGGGATGAAGATGGTCTCGCCACCCCAGTCTTCAGGCTGGAGCCCCAGCGCGGCAAGCTCGTTCTTGACCGTATCCGGATTCGCCTCGGGCTTGTCCATCTTGTTGACTGCCACGACGATCGGAACCTTGGCTGCCTGCGCGTGGGCCACTGCCTCCTTGGTCTGCGGCATCACGCCGTCATCGGCGGCGACCACCAGAATGACGATGTCCGTTGCCTGGGCGCCGCGGGCGCGCATGGCAGTGAACGCCTCGTGACCCGGTGTATCGAGGAAGACGACGGTGCCTTTGCTGGTGTCGACGCGGTACGCGCCGATGTGCTGGGTGATGCCGCCAGCCTCGCCGGCCACCACGTCGCTCTCACGAATCTTATCCAGAAGCGAGGTCTTGCCGTGGTCGACGTGACCCATGACGGTCACGACCGGCGGACGATGCTGTCGGTCGTCGGCCTTGTCTTCGAACTCGCCGCGCGCGTCGCCGACGATTTCGTCCTCGCTACGCGCCACGTTCTCGACTTCGTACTCGAACTCGCTCGCGAGAACCGAAGCCGTGTCAGCATCGAGCGTGCTGTTGATGTGGACACCGGACACGCCGAGCTCCATCAGCTTCATCAGCACGTCGGTGGCCTTGAGGCTCATTCGCTGCGCGAGCGCCTGCAACTGAATGTTGTCCTCGATCCGGATGACGCGCTTCTGCGCGCTCGGCACCGTAATCTCGGTCTGCTTTGCCTTCTTGCCGGGCTGCAAACGTTTCTTGCCGGGGCGGCCCTGCGGCCGGCCGGTCGGGCCGATCGACGAACGGCCGCGGATCTCTCGACGGCGGGGCGCGTGCTGCTCACGCTGCGCCGCGTGCTCGGCGACGATTCGGCGACGGGCGACCTCGGATAGTGGTGTGGCGCTCGGCGCCTTTGCCTTGCCTCGACGCATGACGCCGGGCGGAAGCGCATCATGTGCGAATCGCCCTGCCTCGCCAGGCTCTTCCTTGGGGGGCGGCTCCGCCGCGGGCTTGGCGGCTTGCGGAGGTTCCGCCGGGGCTGGCGGCGGCGTGGGCGCAGGAGTCTGCTCGGCTGCCACCGCAATCTCGGTCGGCGCGGGCTCCGGCTCCGGTGTCGGCGCAGGTACAGGCGCGGGAGCAGAAGCGGCATCCTCAACTGGCGGCGCTTCGACGGGTGCGCTGGCTGGCGCCTCCGCTGCAGCAGGCTCGGCATCCTCGGTCTTCTTGCGGCGCTTGCGTCGCACGACCGTCGGCCGAATCCGCTCCTCCACCATGGCCTCGCTGCGGTCCTTGCCGAGCGATCGTTTGATGCGGTCCACTTCGGCAGAATCGAGGACGCTCATGTGATTGCGCACCTGAATGCCTAGGGTCGCGATTCGCTGGATCAGGTCGCGGTTCTCGACCCCCAACTCACGGGCAACCTCGTAGACTCGAACCTTACTCATCCATCCTCCGATAGGGCCTCTGCGTGCGACAGGCAATCGAGGACCGCGCATGCGATGCCCCTGTCTGTCACCAAAAGGACGCCAAGCTCCGAACGGCTAAACGCGTCCCCCAGGCTCGCCTTTGTCCCCCAAGTGGCCTTCGCGCAACCAAGCGCCGTTGCAGCGTGTGCGAGTTCATCCCCGCGACCACGTGAATCCTTCGTCCGTATCAACAGATCCCCTTTATTTGCCTTCAATCCGGCCCGGACCGCATCCGTGCCGAGAAGCAGGTGCCCGGCTCGAAGCGCCGAGCTCAGAAGTCCCAGAGCCCGCCGCTCGAACTGGTCCGTGACCATTCGCTCGATGCTCTCCGGCTCGACCTGAGCGACCCCACGAAGAGCCCGCGCCAGGCCGCCACGAAGCGATGCGGAGCGGATGCAGGCCTTTCGGGGATGCACCGAGACTCCGCGCCCTCCGAGGCGCCGGCCTAGGTCCACCGCCACATAGGGCGGGCTCGGGCCGACCACGAGACGCACCAGCTCGCCTGGATCCGTACGAAGGCCGCAGCCTGCGCACATCCGCCGCGAGGGCTTGTCTCGTTCGCTCTTGTTCATGACACCCAGCATCGACCCCTACTCCGGCTTCGTCTCCGCTGGGGTTTCCGTCGCGCTCGCCTCGTCGCTCGCCTGGGCCTCCGCCTCTGCTGTCGCTTCGGCCAACGCCGCGGCCGCTGCCTCGGCTGCTTCCGCCTCCGCTGCTTCGGCTGCCGCAGCGGCCTCGGCCTCTGCCTTGGCTCGGGCGACGCTCTCGAGCATCTTCACCTCGATGG
>JBLYYU010000204.1:0-2954 GCA_048550275.1 Polyangiales bacterium | reverse complement strand
GGTGCCCTTCGCGGCTCCACCCGAGAAGATGACGATGCGCTTGCCGTTGAACGCGGCCTGCACGACGTGCGAGATGCGCTCGGCGAGGGTGCCCTTCGGGACGTTCTCGTAGCTCTTCTTGGCGGCGTCTTGGTAGATCACGTCAGTAGGCGGCTTCACCTTCACGACATGCGCACCAAGCTGACAAGCGATTTGCGCAGCGTAGGCCACGACGTCGAGCGCGGTCTCGCCTTCCTTCGCAAGGCCGCTTCCACGAGGATACGACCAGACGATGGTCGGCAAGCCAACCGCACGCGCGTCGTTGATGAGGTCTCGAAGGTCTTGGAACATCTGATTGCGAAGGCCGCTGCCCGGGTAGATGGTGTACCCAATGCCGGCACAACCGAGCCGGAGCGCATCGTCGACGGCCGAGGTGAGCGCCGAACAAGGCTCGTCGGGTCCGCCGAGCGAGTCGCTGTTGTTCACCTTCAAGATGAGAGGAAGCTCGCCGGCGTAACGATGCGCGATCTGCTCGATGAAGCCGAGGGGCGCCGCGTAGCCGTTGCAGCCGGCTTCGACCGCGAGTGCGGGATGGTAGGCGGGGTCGTAGCCGGGAGGGTTCGGCGCGAAGGAGCGAGCCGGCCCGTGCTCGAAGCCCTGGTCGACGGGCAGGATCACGATCTTGCCCGTTCCGGCGAGGCGCCCCGTGTTCATCAGTCGCCTGAGGTTGCCGACGACGCCAGGGTTTTCGCCTGCGTAGTTCGCTAGGATTTTCTCGACTCGTTCGCTCATGCCCGTAGCCTCCCTTTTGCTCGGCGCTGACCTTAGCTCAGAGATGGGAGCCGGCCATGCGATTCTGGACAGGGTCTAGGCGCAAGTTCTGCACGAATAAAGGGGCCCACGGACCTTTTTGCTGGATTTCCACGGGCGGTCGAATCGGGCAGCCGCGGCCTATCCGTAGAAGGCAGCGATCTCATTCGCGTACTTCTCATTGACGATGTTCCGCTTCACCTTGAGGGTCGGCGTCAGCTCTCCCCCATCAACACTGAATACCGTCGGAAGGACCTGGATCTTCTTGATCGTCTGGTACCGGGCGACCTTCTTGTTGCAGAGCTCCTCCATCTCCTGTTCGATGTAGCGTTGAACGTCCGCATTTCGGGCTGCCGTCTCGACATCGCTCAGACCCGAAATCTGCGAAGCGACCTCGAGCTCCGGGAGGGCCTCGGGGTCGAGGACGATGAGGGCGGAGAGATAGGGCTGGCGGTCTCCGACCACGACGGCCTGGCCGACGCCCGGAATCGCTTGGAGATAGCCCTCCATCTCGGCCGGCGCGACGTTCTTACCGCCGGCAGTGATGATGAGGTCCTTCTTGCGACCGGTGATCGAGATGTACCCCATCTCGTCGATGGCGCCGAGGTCGCCGGTGTGCATCCATCCGTCCTCGTCGTAGAGCTCGGCGGTCTTGTCCGGCAGGCGCAGATAGCCCTTCACCATATTGTCGCCTTTGAGCATGATCTCGCCGTCCTCGGCGATCTTCGCCTCCACCCCCGGCAAGGGCTTGCCGATGGTGCCTAGCCGGAGCCTTCCGAAGGGCTGGACCGAGGCGAAGGCGGTCGTCTCGGTCATCCCGTAGCCCTCGTGAATGGGCAGACCGAGCGACGCGAAGAACTCGAGGGTCGAAACCGAGATCGGCGCCGCACCACTCAGCGCAACCTGGAGCTGGTCCAAACCGAGGGCGTCTTTGATCTTCGAGATGACCAGCTTGTTGGCGAGATTTCGGGCGAAGCTCGACACCGGTTGACCCGTGGCAGCCTCCTGCTTGAACGCCGCCAACTCGGTCTTTCGGGCCCAGCTCGCCAGCTTCGCTTTGATGCCGGTAGCCTCCGCCAACTTCCCGCGGAGCGCCGCCTCGAACTTTTCCCAGACACGCGGCACCGCCAGGAAGATCGTCGGGTGCACCTCTGCAAGGTAGTCTTTGATCTGGGTGAGGTCGCCGCAGTAGTACGTCTCAGCCTGGGTGATTAGGCCTGCAAAATTCGTCATCCCCTGCTCCGCTGCGTGGCAGAGCGGCAAATAGCTGACGCTACGGGTCTTGGTCGCCAAGAGCGTGGGGAACACCTCGGCCACCGACTGGGCGATTAGCTCGATCCCCCGGTGCGTGAGCATGGCCCCCTTGGGCAGCCCCGTCGTCCCGGAAGTGTACACGAGGAGCGCGACATCATCGGCCTGCACGGCATCGAGCCGGGCGTCGAGATCAGCATCACTGATCGAATCCCCCTTCTCTTTCAGCGCATCCAGCGTGATGACTCTGGGGTCACTCGAGCCCAGGTCATCCATCGTAATGATGTGCTCGATCGTGCTCTCGCCATCGGCGATCGCTAAGTACTTATTAAGCTGGGTCTCGTCGTCGCAGATGACGATTCTCGATTCCGCATTGCCGATGATGTACGCCATCTGGTCAGGCAGAAGCGTCGTGTAGAGTGGCGCGGGAATCCCCTGCGCGGCGTTGATGCCGTGCTGGCAGACCACCCAGTCACGCCGATTCGCCCCAACGATGGCGACGCATTCCTCGGGCTGAAGCCCCAGGGCAATCAGCCCTTTGCCAACGCGTCGCACGCTGTCCCAGTACTCAGCCCATGTGTTCGTCACCCAAGCCCCGTCGGGACCGCGATCGTGAATGGCCGGCTCGCCCCCATCGGACTTCGCCCAGCCCTCGATCCGCGAAAGCATCGTTCCTTGCAGCGTCATGTAGCCACCTCCAAGAGGCGGCTACGCTAGCCGATCCGGAGGCCCGTTCCTAGGGGGAACGCGATCGCTGGCACCGAAACTGGCGTCCGCGTTGGGGCTACCGCGTCTTGCCCACGCAATCGCACCGCCCGCGTAAGCGTGTTTGCGGATGTCCCTGGGTGCGCCGGCGCTGGCAATGGCACTGAACACGGGCGCTGACTCTGAACACGGGCGCTGGCACTGGCGCT
>JBLYYU010000203.1:0-7888 GCA_048550275.1 Polyangiales bacterium | reverse complement strand
TCTTGGAGTCGCTGGACGCGTTCCGGAACGAGGGGCGCTCACTCGAGGAGTTCCCTGATGTCCACGAGACCCGCTCGGGGCTCATGGCACCACGGACGTAACCGCGCCGAGCGGCGGTTCGGGAAGTGCGAAGGCGGCGGTCCAGCGTTGGGCGGACGCGGGGGCGACCCAGCTTCGGGTCACGACGGCGTCGCCGCCGATTTTGAAGCGGGTGACGAGGGTCACGGTCGAACGGCCGGTGACCCGGAGCTTCCGCGGCGCGACGGTGACCAGGGTCAGGGTTTGCGACGGGCTGATCGAAGGGTCGGCGTGGTCCAGGCCTCCAAGGCCTTCGGAGGCGAGTCGCCGAATCGTCTTTTCGTCTTGAAACGAGCGGGTCGTGGTGGCGAGTCGGCCGTTGGCGTCTGCCCAATCGGTCGGCCCAGTCGCGAATTGGGGTGGGTTGCCGAGCTCGTTGCACGCGCTCAGGAGGAGCGCCAAAAACACGAGGCCGAGCAGGGCGCCCCCGCTACTAGGTCGACTCACGGCTTCGCTCTCGCGCTATGTCCCGCTCCGTCGCGACGCCGGGCACGGGGAGCTGGGCCTCGCCTTCCTTTTCTTTGTCCTGCCAAGGGTACTTGATGCGCGCATGGTATGCGTTGCAGAGCGTGTCGATCAGGGTGCTCTGAATGACGCGGAGGTCCTCCATGGTGAGGCCGGACTCATCGAGCTGGCCCTGGCGGAGCTTCACGTTCGTGACGCGCTGGACGATGCCCTCGAACTTGTCTCGAGAGGGCTCGTCGACGGTCCGCGCTGCCGCTTCGATCGCGTCGACCAGCATGAGGATTGCGGTTTCCTTCGTGCGCGGGCGCATGCCCGGGTACCGGAACGCAGCATCGGAGAGCCCCTTGGTGTTCCCGTCCTCGAGGCACTTATGCCAGAAGTATTCGATGACGCTCGTGCCGTGGTGCGTGTAGGCGAACTCGACCACCGGTTCGGGGACGCTGCCTTCGCGGAGGATGCGCACGCCTTCGACCACGTGGGCCATGATCGCGTCGGCGCTCACGTCGGGCTCGAGGTCTGCATGTGGAGAAGGCTCGCCGGCGACTAGATTCTCGACGTAGTACTTCGGTTGAATCGTCTTGCCGAGGTCGTGGTAGTAGGCGCCGACTCGGGTCAGTAGAGCGTTGGCACCCACCGCAGCCGCTGCGCCCTCGGCGAGGTTTGCCATGGCCCGAGCATGCTGCCAGGAGCCCGGAGCGTCGCGTGACATCTTTCGAAGGAGCGGGTGGTCGACGTCGGTTAGCTCTTGCAGGCGACCGCGGGCGACTACCCCGAGGGTCGCCGTCGCGACGCGCTGGAAGGCGAGGCCGAGAACGCCCGAGAGCATGCCTGCCGCTACGGTCGAGAGGAGCGCGGACTCGTGCAGCCGCGCCAAGTCGCCGATGACGTCGATTTGGTTGCCGACCGCCATGGCGAGGCTGATTAGGACGAGGGCAGCGAACAAGCCTGCGGCCGTGCCGGCGACCAGCATGTGATTTGCGTGCTTCCGGTCGTGGAAGAAGACTACGACTCCGAGGTTGGTTGCGAGATACGCAACGACCACGGGCATCGAGAAGTGCAAGAACGACGAGCAAACGAGGGCGATGACGATTCCGGACGCCGCCGCTGACCCACGGTCGAAATAGAGCGCCGCCCAGAGGGGGACGGTGGCCAAGGGCAGCAGGAACGGAGAGACCGGAGTGAACAGGAGAAGGAGCTTCGCGGTGATGCAGGTGGCCCCGACGAGCACCAACAAGCCCGCCTGCGTGCGGAGCAGGCCGCCACGGCCTCCTGTGTAAAAGCGCAGATAAGCGAGGAAGATGTAGGCGAGCACGAAACAGCTGACCCAGACGCCAAGCAGCGTTTGTTGATCGGGGGGTCGGCGTTCGCGCTCGAAAGCGCGGACCACACGTTGACTCGCCGGGTCGCTCACGACCTCGCCACGCGTCACGACGAGCGGCTCCGGAAGACCACGCTGATAGCGTTTGAGGTCTTCGGGAAGCTCACTGTTCGGGATGCGCAGGGTGACGGGCGCCGGGCGAATCGGGTCCACGCGAAGGGGTTCGAGCACGACCTCGACTTGGCTCGCCAGCGTCATGAGCGAGGCGAACACCGCCGCTAGGATCAAACCCGAGGTGCGACCAGCGATGAGGCGTGTGCGAAGCATCGTGTGCGAGTCGTCCCGCCGAGGGAAACCTACCGAGCGGCCTCGCTCGGTTCAAGGCCAGGCCGGCTCTTTGGCTCGGGCGCAGGTAGGCGGTCTTGTTTGATCTGCAATGGCTCGCTCATCCCCAGCATGTCGTCGGGAGGCCCCTCGAACGCCAGGATACCGAATCGACGCGGCACATGGAAATCACCAGTTTGCAAATGCGACCAGGCCGCCGCCTGTTGGCTGCTCGAGCCCAGGTCCATGACATAGAAATTTGCGCGCCATTCGTCGCCGATCGCGGGTGGGCGCGCGGGTTTCCCGTCCGGACTGAACGCCTGCCACGGGATGGCGATCTCGACCGAATACCCCGCGTCCGCGCGATCGTCATCGAGGGTGCCACGCGGGGCGACGCCGACTCGGGCCTTGCTGCTCCAGCCGGTGTGTCCGAACGGTTTCGGAGATCGGCGCGAATCATATCGGGTGTCGAAGACCAGACCTCGCGGGGAGACTTGAATTTCGAAGTAGTTCTTTCCGTCTCCGTCCGGGTCGATCATCAGCTCGACGCAGTCCTGTTCCCAGAGCTGGGCATCGTGGGCGCTGTGACTCGCCCGGAGGAGCGCATCGTGGACTTCGAAGCCGACGTAGAGGTAGCGCGCGTCCCAGAGGACTTTGGCGGAGGCCTGAAACGGAGCCGGACCGCCGTGCCGCGTTTCGACGAAGGCGCGGCTCGTCTTGGCGAAGCTCCAGATCGAATCGGCGAGCGAGCCATCTAGCCGGGGCGGGCGTTTGGTTTGCACAGCGTCGAGTTTCGGCAGCGGGTCGCGACTCGGGACCTCGCCCGAGGACTTCGGGGTCGGGACGGTGGCGGCGCGCGCTCGACCGTCGACGCCAGACTCTGCGTCGCCGATCGGTAGGCGTTCGTCGCCTTTCCAAAAGCCAACGTAGAGCTTCGCCTCCTCTCCGGCCCAGTCGTCCGGGAGATGCAGGTCTTGCGGGTCTTCGATGTGCTCGTCGGCTCGCCAACGGTCGGCGCCGTAGAGCCAGCGGAGCGCACCGTTGCTGTCTTGGTTGAGCATGCGCTGGCCCTTTGGGTCTTCGATGTGCGTGAAGAGGCGCCAGCCCTTGCCGAGCGGCTCCATGACGCGCCAATACCAAACGACACGCATTGTCTCGCCCGGCTTCCAGTCATCGCGGTCGAGGTCGTAGCCGAGGAGCTTCACCTTGCCACCGAAGTCGATGTTTAGCGACTGTGAAGGAGACGGCGGGGCCTTCGAGACGTAGGCCGCGACGACTTGGCGCTGCGCAGGCGTCAGTGGCTCGACGTCGCCTGTGCAGGCCGCGAACAATCCAGCGAGAAGAATCGAAGCGCAGCGCGTGAGGCTCATGACGCCGGGCTCACCGCCGTGATTTACGGCGCGACTTCCGTTGCATCTTTCGCTTCGACTTCTTCTTGCCCTTGTTGACGACCTTGCGAGGCGCCTGCGGGCCTCCGGGACCGAAGCCGCCTTGCTCGGCGACCGCGGCTTCGAGCAAGGAGTCCGCGAGGTTGGCCATCATCGGGTTGCCTTCGAGGCCGCCGGTCTTGACCGCATCGCGAAGCCGATTGGCCGCTGCCATCTGCTTCATGCCCGGGATCTTCGAAAGCATACCGGCCTGCGAGCCGATGCTGCCCATCATCTGCTTCATGAAGCCAAAGCGTTGGAGGATTTCGGCAACCTGCTTTTCGGTCGTGCCCGAGCCCTTGGCCACGCGGATGAGCCGGCTCGGTTGCTTCTGGAAGAGCTCCGCCTTGCCCCGCTCTTGGCGGGTCATCGAGCTGACGATGGCCTTGATCTGACCGATCTCGCGCTCGTCGACCTGGAAGCCGTCGGGAACGCTATCGGCAAAGAAGGGCACCTTGTCGAGCAGGTCTTGCAGCGGCCCCATGTTCTGCAGGGTCTGTAGCTGCTCGAGGAAGTCATCGAGGGTGAACTGCCCGCGGAGCATCCGCTTCGCGTCTTGCTCGGCTTTCTCCTCGTCGACGACGTCCTCGAAGTCCTTCATCAGGCCGACGACGTCGCCCATGCCGAGGATGCGGCTGGCCATGCCGTCGGCCCGGAACTCCTCGAGGCGGTCGAGCGTTTCGCCGGTGCCGACGAACTTCACCGCGGTGCCGGTCACGTTCTTGATCGAGATCGCGGCGCCGCCGCGGGCGTCGCCATCGAGCTTGGTGAGGATGACGCCACTCAGACCGAGCAGGTCATGGAAGGACTTGGCGGTCCTGACCGAGTCCTGGCCGATCATGGCGTCGACGACGAGGAAGACGTTCTGCGGATCGACGGCGTTCCGAATGTCGTCGAGCTCCTTCATCAGGGCTTCGTCGATCGCGAGCCGGCCGGCGGTGTCGTAGACCACCGTGTCGCACTTGAGCTTCTTGGCTTGCGCGAGGCCGCGCTTGCAGATCTCGAGCGGGAGGCCGCCAGGGATCGAGAAGACCGGAACGTCGATCTGTTCGCCGAGCACCTGGAGCTGCTCGATGGCGCCGGGACGGGCGACGTCGGCGGCGACGAGGAGCGGCTTGCGCGCGTTGTTCGCTTCGAGGAAGCGGGCGAGCTTGGCGGAGCTGGTCGTCTTACCCGAGCCCTGAAGGCCGACCATCATGATGCCGGTCGGCTTGGGCTTCTTCGCGAAATCGACCGGTTCGCCCTCGAAGGACATCATCGACTCGAGCTCGTCCTGGCAGATCTTCACGAACTGCTCGGCCGGCCCGATCTTGACCTTGCGTTTGGCCGACTTGGCGGAGGTGTCGACGACCTGGCCGATCGCCTTTTCCTTCACGCGCGCAAGGAAGGCCTTGGTGACGCCGAACTCGACATCCGCTTCGAGCAGCGAGAGCCGCACGTCACGCAGCGCTTGATCGATGTTCTCCTCGTTGAGCTCGGTGACTCCTGCGAGGCGATTGCGGGCGTTGCGAAAACCCTTTGTGAGCGTCTCAAACATGCGCGGCTTTTCCGGGAACTGCGGCTCGGCGCGTAGCATGGGGCAAAGCCGGCACGCAACCTGCTTCGCACCTTGACCTCGCGATTGGGGCGTTGGATGGTGCCCCGGCATGGCGCAAGAGCTGCCGAAGAAGGGGGATCTAGAGACGATCTACGTGATCGACATCAGCTCCTACGTCTTTCGCGCCTACCATGCGCTTCCGCCGCTCTCGAACAGCAAGGGCGAGCCCACACACGCGGTTTCGGGCGTTGCCAGCATGTTGCTCAAGCTCCTCCGGGAACGGGAGCCGGGCCACCTGGTGGTGGCGATGGACTCGCGAGGCAAGTCGTTTCGAAAGGAAATGTACGAGCCGTACAAGGCGAACCGGCCGCCTGCGCCACCCGATCTCCATCAGCAGATGGTGCGTGTCCGGGAGATCGCCGAGGCCTGGGGGATGCAACCGATCGAGGCGCCCGGGTTCGAGGCGGACGACATCATCGCGACCTTGGTGGCCCAGGCCCGCGACAAGGGCCTTCGCGTGGTCATCGTGAGCGCGGACAAGGACCTGCTCCAGCTCGTTGGCTCGGACGTGTCGATGTACGACACGATGCGCGACAAGGTGTTCGGTCCCGAAGAGACTCGAGAGAAGCTCGGCGTGGAACCGGAACAGGTGCGCGACCTCTTGGCGCTGATGGGCGACAGCTCGGACAACGTGCCGGGCGTGCCATCGGTCGGGCAGAAGACGGCGGCCAAGCTGCTCGCGGAGTACGGAAGCTTCGAGGGGATTTACGAAAACCTCGAGAGCATCACGCGCAAGGCGCTCAAGGCGAAGCTGACCGAGCATCGGGAAGAGGCGTTGACTTCGCGCGAGCTGGTGACGCTCAGGGAAGATGTGGAAATCGACGTGGAGGTTCTGGCTCGACCGTACTCCGGTGGCGACACCGCGGCGCTTCGGACGCTCTTCAGCGAGCTCGAGCTGACGCGACTGCTCGCACAACTCGACCCGGCGCCCGCCGTCGAAGGGCACTACGAAACCATTCTGTCTGCCGAGGCTTTGCACCGGATCGCAGGCGCGATTCGAGAGGTGGGGAGCTTCGCCGCGTACACGGTGATGGACATCGAGGACCCCATGCGCGCCGAGCTCGTCGGGGTCGCGCTGAGCTGGGTGGAGGGCGTGAGCGCGTACGTGCCGCTCGGCCATCGTTACATCGGCGCTCCGGATCACATGAGCTGGGAAGAAGCGGGGCCAGTGCTCACGCCGCTGCTCGAGAACTCGTTGATGCCGAAGCTCACGCTCGCGAAGCGCGAAGAGGTGTTTTGGGCGCGGCGCGGGGTCACGCTTCGAGGGGTGCGATTTGACCCTTCGATCGCGAGCTACCTGCTCGACCCGGGCCGGCACGCCCATCGATTGGAAGACGTTGCCCGGCAAGAGCTCGACGGTGACTTGAGCAGCGAAGAGAGCGTGCGCGGCAAGGGGAAGAAGGCTCTCACCTGGGATGAGGTTGAGGTGGAGCCGGTCGCGCAGTTCGCGAACGAGCGCGCGGACTACACGTTTCGGCTGAGCGAGCTGCTGACGCCGCGGATGCACGAGGGGGAGTTCGAGCGGCTCTTCTACGAGGTGGAGCTTCCGCTGGCGGGAGTCTTGGCGACCATGGAGGGGACCGGCATCCGGGTCGACACGGGGCTCCTCGAGACGCTCGCTACGCAGGCCGACGAGGAGCTTCAGAGGCTCCACGCACGGTGCATCGAGCTGGCCGGGCACGACTTCAACGTCGCCTCTCCGAGGCAGCTCGAGACCATCCTGTTCGACGAGCTTGGGCTCCCGGTCATCAAGAAGACGAAGACCGCGCGCTCGACCGACCAGAGCGTTCTCGAAGAGCTCGCGCTACAGCACGACTTACCCCAGGCGATCCTCGAATACCGCTCGGTTTCCAAGCTCAAGAGCACGTATTTAGACGCTTTGCCGCGGGAGGTGAACCCGGACACCGGGCGGATCCACACCCGGTACAACCAGCTCGTCGCGGCGACCGGGCGACTTTCATCGAGCGACCCGAACCTTCAGAACATCCCGATTCGAACCGAGATGGGACGCCGCGTGCGCGATGCCTTCGTGCCCCAAGAGGGCTGGTCGATGCTCTCGGCCGACTACTCCCAGATCGAGCTTCGGGTCCTCGCCCACCTGAGCCGAGACCCGGCGCTGGTCGACGCCTTCTCCCGCGGCGACGACGTTCACGTACAGACCGCCTGCGCGCTCTTCGGGGTGAAGCCCGAGGAGGTGAGCAGGAAGATGCGAGGAGAGGCGAAGACCGTGAACTTCGCGGTCATCTACGGGCAGACCCAGTTCGCTCTAGCGCGGAACCTCAAGATCGAGCGGGGCGAGGCGCAGCGCTACATCGACGCGTTCTTCGACCAGTACGCAGGCGTCCGGGCATTCTTGGACGAGGTGGTCGAGCAGGCCCGGGCCAACGGCTTGGTGACGACGCTCTTGGGCCGGCGCCGCGCGCTCACGGACATTCGAAGCACGAACCGCAACCTACGGAACGCCGCGGAACGCATCGCGCAGAACACGCCGATTCAGGGGACCGCCGCCGATATCATGAAGGTCGCAATGGTGGACATTCAGCGAGAAATTGAAGCGCGCGGCTTGCAGAGCCGGATGGTTTTGACGGTTCACGATGAGCTGGTGTTCGAGGCGCCGACGGAGGAGAGGGAAGGGCTCGAGGCGATGGTGGTGGAGCGGATGCAGAACGCGGTGCCGCT
>JBLYYU010000202.1:0-5690 GCA_048550275.1 Polyangiales bacterium | reverse complement strand
GCGGGCATCCCACGCGACCTGGGAGCGGCCGGCGCCACGATCGTGGCGCCTTCCAACTGTCGGGCGAGCTCCGGCTCGATGAGCCCTTCCGAGACGGGAGAAGGCGGCTCGGCTGGCTTTCGGCTCTCGATGGGAGGCGGCGGCGGAGTGGGCTTCCGGGGCGATCGGACCGTCTTCTGCTCGTCGACCGAATCGTTCAGGAGCATTTCGAACGCCGGGGCCAGGCCGAGCTCGGTGCCCTTTGGCTTGCGCCGGCCGCGGTCGGCATGGTCGACGTGCCCATCGTTGTCGTGCCTCTCTTGCACGCCTCGCGTTGCTGGAACGCGGCGTGTTTCCACTCGGCCGAGCATTTGCGCGACCTTGTTGGTCGGTCGCTCTTCTTCGGCGAAATCGGTGCTCGGGAAATCAGGTGGTGGTGGCGCGCCGACCGCGGCACGCAGATGCTCGAAGCGGTTGGGGGCCATCGTCCGGGCCTGGTCGAGGGAGAGTGGCGGCGTCGTCGGCGGGTCCGTCGCAAGATCTCGAGCCTCGGGCGCTTCCGGCGGAATCGTGGCGGCGTCGAACTCTGCACCGTTGCCTCCATCGGCGAACCCGAGCTGGTGCGACACCACGCCGAGCGCCTCGTCTACCGGCATCATGATGTTGGCGACCGAGGGAAGGTCTTGTTCGCGCACCGAAACTCGGCCTGAGTTCAGACCCCATACGGCAAGGAGCGCGGGCATCCCTTGCAGCGTCTGCTTGGTGCCCTCTTGGAGTGTCGCGTACGCCGCGAGGATCGAGTTGTCAGCTAGGTCGATCTGGATACTGCGTTGTTGGCCGCTGACCGACAGACGTCGAACCCCGGGAACCGAGCCGAGCGCGCGGAGCAAACGCCCCGGACCGATGAGCTCGAGCCTGGTGTCGAAGTCGACTTCGTCCTCGGCGCGGCGCGCCTGCTCAGCGTCCTGGTCGATCATCGGCAGCAGCCGGCTCGCGAGCTCCGCGAGGTCCGGCTCCGAATCCGAGTCCGAGCGCGGCCAGAAATCCTCCCAACGAACGACGAGCATCGAGGCCCAACGAAGCTGTGGATCCTTTCGCATGGCGCGAACGAAGTCGACGCCTTCGCCCCCGACCGCGCTGGAATCGAGGACGACCACCTGCGGATCGACCTCACGAATCCTCGGGAGCACGGCTGTGGAAAAGTCCGCGGCCGCGATCTGAACGCCGCGGGAGCTGAGCAGGTTCGCCAGCTTTTCCGCCCGGAGCTGATTTGAATCGAGAACGACAACCCGTGCCCCGAAGAGCTGAGTCAGGTCGACCTCGTCGGGGGCCGACGCACTTGGCAAAAGGGACAGTCGCCCTCCGGTCGTCTCGTGAAACTCATACTCGAGCGATTCGTTTTCGCTGATCGCTGCGGACACTAGATCGAGGATCTGTCGTTTTCGGTCGGCCGAACGGTGGTCGGTTTCGACCACGACTGGCATCCCTTCGATGACGCCCTTCGGGGAGCGGATGCTGAGGATGCCGGTCTTGCTTTCGTCCGAGACTAGATCCAGCAGCTCCTGCAGATTGCTTTCGCTCAACGCGCCGATCACTACTCCTGGGCGCCGTGGAACCTCGTCGCCGAGCTCGACCAGTCTGCGCGCGATGCTGTCCGCTCCGGCACCCCGCGGAACGACCGCCACCGCGCCCGATCGAAAATCACGCGCCTCGTCTTTCAAGACGGCGTCGTTAGAGACCACGGCGATGGGCAAGACATCGGTCGCGCGGTTCTCCGCCATGCGTTTCACGACGCTCTCTCCGCCACGGATTGCAGCGTCGCCAATGAGGACGACCATGTCTGGCGCGTACACGCGAACCGCTTGTTCGAGCTCTGCTGTTGCAGACGAGGCGACGGAAATTCCGTGGCGCCGAAGCGCTTCCCCCAACGCTGTCTGCATCGGCTCGCCCTGGCCCACCATCAAGACAGTAGACCGGTGCTCCTGTTCCGGCATCGTTCGGATCTTGTCCGATTCCGGACGTTTTGGCCAGCTTGAGGACATCTCTCGGTTGGCTATGCTGCGCGGCCCATGAGTAGTTCACCCACCGAGTTCCTCCGGGACGGTTTTCCGAAGCTCTTCGCCAGAGGTGTCACCGTCCTACAAACCCGCGCGGCTGGCGGGGATGAGCGCGCGCAGCGCATTTTGGCCGATGTGACCGCCGTCACCGGCGCTGCGAGCCTTCAAATCGACGACGAGCCCCCGGTCGTGATCTCCGCCAAGGAGGGCGCGATCAGCTCGGATACGGGGCCGGCGGAAGGCGTGCCGATCAAGATCGCGGCTGCGCTGCCGGGCAACGGAGCCAGCCTTCTTCTTGCCGAAGTCGCCAAAACAGGGGCCTTGGAGGACGATGAAGTCGCGATCGGGGCGACTCAGACCGCTTCGAAGAGGTTCGAGGACGCGCTCGCCGGCCAGCCGATGAGTTGCCACGTGACTCTCCGCGACGTGCCGGATCTCGGGGACGTCCAGGTTCGCCTGGGCTTCAACCAAGCCGAGCCTCCTGAGCAGCCGGGCTTCACTACCGAGCTCCAGTACTCGGATCTGGAGTCCGTCCAGCGCGGCGAGCTCACCGTCCAAGACCTGTTTCTCGGCGGGAAACTCAAGATGGAGGGAGATTATTCCTTGGCCCTCCAAATCGCGATGCAGCTCCTTACGAACCCCCTCTGAACGGACGATCCCCCTCGTTCTCGTGCGGGCGCCGGCGGAACTTGGCGGTCGCTCCTTCGGTTGGATACCCTGATACTCGGTAACGGGGGGATATGTTTAGGGGAGTCGCCAAGAGTCGCTATCTAGTGCCGGGCTTTTTTTGCTTCGCACTCGCGTTCGTCGTGGGTCCGGTCGGCGTCGCTACGGGACTGCTCGCAGGAGCGCAGGCTGCGTCCGTTGCGGGCGTGATCTCCGCCGCGCTCGCGTTTCTCGGACTCGCGATCATTTCGTACGGCATGCCCCCTTCGATCGAGGTCGATGTCGTCGACGCGCAGCTCAAGGCGATCTATGGCGACATCGAGCAGGTCGAAGAGGTCATTGGGGAGAACGTCAAAGAGCTTTCGAGTGGTCTTGGCGAACAGATGGTAGCGGTCGAAGAGACAGCCCGTGCCATCAAGTCCATGGCGATTTCTCTCGAAGCGATCAGCGACCGCGTGGAGGCCTTGTCCTCGAGCACCGAAGAGAGCGCCTCGAGCATTCTTCAGATGACTGCGACGAATCACGAAGTCGCCGAGAACATGGGGAATCTCGGATCGAGCGTTCGCGAAACAGCATCGTCCATCGAAGAGATGACCTACAGCATCAAGGAGGTCGCTCGCAACGTCGACGCCCTGGCGCTTACCGCCGATGAGACCTCATCATCGATGAACGAGATGGATGTCTCGATCGACCAGGTTCAGTCGAACGCGAATGAGACCGCGCGGCTCTCGGCAGAGGTGGCTAACGACGCGGAAACCGGCGCGGACTCCATCTTGAAGATCGCCGACGAGATCGGTCGGATCAAATCCTCGTCGCTCGAGGCGGTGAGCACGATTTCGAGCCTGGGAGCGCGAATTGAAGCGATTGGTGACATTCTGAACGTCATCGACGAGGTCGCCGAGCAGACGAACCTGCTCGCGCTCAACGCCGCAATCATCGCAGCACAGGCTGGTGAGCATGGCAAGGGATTCGCCGTCGTCGCCGACGAGATCAAAGACCTCGCGGAGCGTGCGGGAGCATCCACCAAAGAGATCGCGGAGTTGATCAAGACGATTCAAGAAGAGACGAAGAATGCGATCGAGGCGGTGGAACGCGGCGCGAGCACCGTCGACCGCGGCGTCACCGTGAGCGAAGGGGCGCAGAGAGCTCTCAAGAAGATCCTCGAATCGTCAAAGCAGTCGACGAGGATGGTGCGCGGGATCGCGCAAGCGACGGTCGAGCAGGCCCGAGGTTCGCGGCAGGTCACGGACGCGATCGGGCGAATCGCAGAGACGGTCCAGCAGATTGCGGCAGCAACGGCCGAGCAGGCTCGTGGCTCGGAGCTCATCATGAAGAGCGCCGACAACATGCGCCTGATCACGCAGCAGATGGAACGAAGTAGTCAGGAACAGGCCGAGGGCGGCCGGCAGATGAGCGGCTCCATCGAGAACATCTCGGACATGGTCGTGCAGCTTCATCAGTCGCACCGGAAGCACAGCGAGAGCTCCGAGCAAACCCTGGCGGCGGCCAACCGGATTCAGGAGCTCACGCGGGACTACGAGAATCGAATTCGCACGATGCACCGCGCGGTTGATCGGCTTCGGAAAATCCGCTCCGAGGCGTGAGCGTCGGATCCATGCAACGTTCTTTCTTGCAGGCGGTTCCTCGGGTGTTGGACTTGACCCCAGTTTCCTCAATGGATCGCGATCTGGTTGCCTCTAGGGGGGGCAACGATTCATCTTAGGGACGCATGTTTGGCATCGGCCCGACTGAGCTCGCGTTTTTCCTGGTGATCTTGCTGCTGGCAGTGGGGCCGGACCGCTTGCCGACATTCATGCGAACGGTCGGCAAAGGCGTCCGCCAGGTGCGAAACGCGAGCCGCGAATTCAAAGACGCGATTGGGCTCGATGAGCTGATGCGTGAAGGCGACCCGTTCCGGGCGCCGCCGGTTCGGCCTCCTCAAGCGCGCCCCGTTCCAGCTGAGAAGCAGCTCGAGGAGCCAGCCGCCGAGTCGACTGAGCCGGGCGTCGATTCGCCGAAGCCCGCTGCCCAGCCGTCGCAGGCGGCGACCGTTCCGCCACCGCCGCCGCCGGCCGCACTGACCGCCGAACCCGAGCCCACGGCCGAGGGCGATGCGCCGACCGAAGCAAAGCGCTCATGAGCTCGTCCCAGA
Source organism: Polyangiales bacterium (assembly GCA_048550275.1). Classification (GTDB taxonomy): domain Bacteria; phylum Myxococcota_A; class Polyangia; order Polyangiales; family Houyiibacteriaceae; genus SG8-38. Next base: position 836 of record JBLYYU010000202.1, on the reverse strand, counting down.
TTCAGTTTCCGGAGCCCGAACCTCGAACGGTTGCCGAAGACGATCAGGAGATGTCGTTCTTCGACCACCTCGGCGAGCTTCGCTCCCGACTGCTCCGTTCGATTCTCGGATTGGTTCCCGCCGTCGCCGTCGGCTGGTTCTTCAAGAAGGAGATCAAGGACTTTCTCGTCGCGCCGCTTCAACCGGCATGGGAGAAGCTCGAGCTTCCCGGGCAAGCGGTGCTGCGCTTCGCCGGGCCGGCGGACGCCTTCATGATGTACATGAAGAATTCCCTCATCGCTGGCGTGCTCCTCGCTTCACCTTGGATCTTCTGGCAGCTCTGGATGTTCATCGCGCCCGGTCTCTACAAGAAAGAGAAGGCGCTCGCGATTCCGTTCATTCTGGCGTCGACCATCTGCTTCGCGGGAGGAGCGGTTTTCGGGTACAAGCTCGTCTTTCCCGAGGCGTTCACCGTCTTGCTAGGCTTCAGCGACGAAACACTAGTCGCGACGCTCTTTGTCAAAGACTACATGCCGTTTTTCCGGAGAATGCTCCTCGCCTTCGGCATCGTCTTCGAAGTGCCAGTCATCGTGACCTTCCTCGCCGGCGCAGGCATCGTCACCTGGAAACAGCTCCTGAAATTCTCCCGCTGGTGGATTGTTTGCGCGTCGTTCATCTCCATGATGCTGACGCCGCAGGACGTCTACACGATGGTGATGATGCTCATCCCGCTGGTGCTCCTCTACTTCGTCGGCGTCGGCTGCGCGTACTTGATCAGCCTCTTCCAGAAGAAGCCAAGCCCCTAGCCACGCTCGGGGATCGGGTAGGGCGGGTACTGCTTCGTCCCGCTCGTTACG
>JBLYYU010000201.1:0-8084 GCA_048550275.1 Polyangiales bacterium | reverse complement strand
GCCGATGTGACCTAAGTTTTACAAACAGAGAGCCGTACACGTCCTAGATTGAAGTCGTGAAGCCGAGGCCCAATACGAAGCGCTCTCCAAATCGTCTGGTGGACCGCCTGGTCCGCCACGGTGAGGTCGCGACCTTTCGCGAGCTCTGCGAGCGCGTCCTCACTCCGAACACCCGCTATCTGGTTCTCGATCTGGACCGGACTACGCATCTTGGCCGCGACCTTGGCGAGGCGCTGGGATGGGAACTGTGCGCCTACCAGGGCTACGGGCGCGAGCATTTGGCGCGTTTCGGGGGCTCCCGGGCGAGCGGGCAGTTTCTCATCGATTGGGACCATCCCCGACGCACGGCGAGGTATCTCGCCCGGAGCCTGAAGATCTGGGCATACCCGGCGGCCTACTACGGCCTCTGGGGCAAGGCCGCTGCGCGGCTGGACTGGCTGCGGAAGCGCGGTTTCCGCCATTTCGTCGCCGACCCGATTCGAGCAGCCCAACGAGTTCCGCAGCTCACGCTGCTGCAGCACCTGCAAACGGCAACCGACGACGTGCTTCGAGAGCTCTCCGAGCTGATCTGGAAGCGGCACGAGTCCGACCAGGTCATCGAACGCGCCGACCTAGCCTGGGTTCGCGCCCGTTGGCCGAAGCTCGAAATCGTGCTGAGCAGCGCGTCACCGAAGCCGATCGTCGAGTACGCCGGCAATGCGCTGGGCGTCGACCATATCCACTTCTCCACCCTCGAGCGGATCAACAGCGGCGAGGCCAAAATCGCGGCGCTTCGGGAGCTCGACGAGCGCATCGGCGAGCCTGCGACCGAGGTCGTGGGCATCAGCGACACGAGCCGCGGCGAAGACCACTGCTGGGCCCAACACTTCACTCGCGTCGTCGACATCAACAGCCCGACGCCATTCCCGGCCATCGTTTCGAGCACATCTCCGCTCCGGGAGGTTCATTCGGCCACCCTGCTCAGCAGGCACGAGCGCGACCGTCGCGCCTCCGGGCTGCACGGCTACCTCGATCCCCGTCGCGCCAAGCTGGCGCCTTCTCGCAACAGACTCGAGCTGACACGAGAGGATCTAGAACGCCGCATCGGGCGCGTGCTCGACAGGGTGAACGCTCTGGCCAGCACGCCAGGGCAGATCAGCGGCGACCTCGCGTATCGGCTCGCGATGCTTCAAGAAGCGTCCACGACCCTCGCACACGCTTAGAGCGGGGACCAAGGAAGGCGGCCGGCTATGGCGCCGGCTCTTCTTCGGCAGCCTCGATCGCGTCGAGGTCGAGCTCTTCATCGTCTTCGAGAGAGTCCAGATCGAGCCCCTCGCCTTCGAGCGAGTCGAGGTCCAACTCGTCGCCAGCACCTTCGAGCGAGTCGAGGTCCAACTCGTCGCCGCCACCTTCGAGCGAGTCGAGGTCGAAGTCGTCGCCTTCGAGGCTGTCGAGGTCGAGACCCTCCTCGTAGTCTTCATCGTCCACGTCGGGCGAATCGAGCGACACCGCGTTGCTGTCCACCAAGCTCGGGAGCCAAGTCGAGAGAATGGGCACGTACGTGACCAAGATGAGGGCAATGCCCAAAAGGCCGATGAACGGAAGAACGGAGCGATAGAGTTGCGTGATCGGTTTGTTGAACCGGAAGCTCGAGATGAAGAGGTTGAGGCCGACGGGCGGCGTCATGTAACCAATCTCGAGGTTGAGCAGGAAGACAATGCCCAGATGGTAGGGGTCGACGCCAAACCTCAACGCGATCGGGACGATGAGCGGGACCACGACCACGATCGCAGAGAAGATGTCCATCAACATGCCCACGCCGATGAGAAAGACGTTGAGGGCGACGAGGAACATGACCTGCGAGGTGATGAAGCCTTCCATCGCCTCGAGAATGACCATCGGGACGCGCGCCTGAATCAGGAACGCCGTAAAGCCGATCGCAGTGGCGAGTATCGCGAGAATTGCGCCAACCAGGGTCATCGATTCGCGGATGATGCGCGGGAGGTCGACCCGGAAGCTGACGTCTCGGTAAATCCAGACCTCGATGACCAGGGTGTAGATCGCGGTAAAGGCGGCTGCTTCGTGAATGCGGAGCAGGCCGCTGTACATGCCGCCCAGAAGCGCGACGGGAAGGAGCGCCTCCCACTTGGCTTCCCAGAGCGTCTTCACCGCCTCCTTCTTGTCGAACTTCGTCCGCGGCATCTTGTGCTTGATGCCGGTGATCGAGCTGTAGATGGCGAGGGCGGCGACGGTGATGATGCCCGGAATCAGCCCGGCCAAGAAGAGCTTCTCGATCATGATGCCGGCGACGACACCGTAGATGATCATCGGAACGCTCGGCGGGAACAGGAGGCCGAGCGAACCGCCCGTTGTCACCAAGCCAAGAGAGAAATTCTCTTCGTACTTGTCCGAAATGAGCGCCGGGTAGAGCAGGCCGCCGATAGCGACGATGGTGATGCCGCTACCACCGGTGAACGTCGTGAAGAAGGCCGACGCAACGAGGCAGACCATCGCGAGCCCGCCAGGCATCCAGCCTAGCCATGCACGAGAGAGCTTGACGAGACGATGCGGCGTGCCGCTCTCCGCAAGCACGTAACCGGCGAACGTGAACAGCGGAATGGTCACGAGGAGCGGGGAATCCGCGAACTTCTCACTGAAAACGTCGTTCGCCGTCCCGGTGATGCTCGTGTCTGGAAGCCCCCCAAAGAGCAGCATGGCGGCAGCGCCGAAAATCGCGAACAGGGGTGCGCCCAAAACCGCGAGCGCAACCAGCAGCACAATCCAAATGCCGTCCATCGCTCAGCCCTCGCCTTCGGGCTCAGGGAGCTTGTTGGTGATGAAGGCCGCGCCGGCCGCGACGGCTCGGCTGATGAAACGCACCGCCATGAAGATGAACATGGCCGGGACGATGAGCTGCAGGGCGACGTCGGGCGTGGACATCTGAGCGCCGAACACCTCGAGGCCGCTACGCAGACCACAGAACAAGTCCGGCCGCGAGAGCCCGGCTTCGGCGAGGATTTCCGCGGGGGCTGCGCAGATGTGGATCATGTCGTCGGTGGGACCGAGCACCGAGTACTCGAGTGGAATCTCCTGAGCGTTGTTCAGCACCGAGAGCCAGAAGACCCGCCCCAGGTAGAAGCACGTCACCGAGGCGAAGACGCAAACGATTGCGCGAAGAAGCTGCCCAGCCCGAGGAGGCAGAATGCGTGGAAGCACATCGATCGCGATGTGCTTCTCGTCGAAGGTCGAAAGCGAGGCGCCGAAGAACGCGAGCCAGAGCGTTCCTTTTTGCAGGAACGAGTCGGCCCATTCCATGTGTTCCAGGGCGAGGTTGGCCCACTCGAAATCGAGGTTGGTGAGGTTGCGCAACGCTGCCTGCGCTGCGGCAACACCGATCATGATCAGCAGGACCGTCGCCGCAATCGCTGCTTCGCCGCGAGCGAGCCCTCTGTCTAGTCGCCGGATGTTCTTCACGATTGGTTCTCCGCGGCCGCCTCGTTCGAAACGCCGGAGCTCCGCAGAATAACGTCAGTAGTGACCGTAATCACTAAAAAAGTTGGTCCGCGTTCTCGATGTAGAGGGCCGCACGCTCACGGGCCATCCGGTTGGCCAATCGCGCCTCCGGGAGAGGGTCTTGAGCGTCCATGACTTCGGCTAGAAGCGTATCGAACAGCTCCCTGTCCCCCTCTTTCACGGCGTAGTGACGGGCCATGTTGACCTGAGTCATCAGTGCCCGGCGCTCGGTCCGCGCGAGAGCTTTCTCGAAGTAGGCTTTCGCCGCATCCATGTCGCCGGCCATCTCCGATGCGGTCGCGACACCCATGAACGTGTAGCCAGCGGAGTTGTAGTAGTCCGGGTCGAGCTCGATCGAGCGCGCGACGAAGGCCTTGGCGTACGCCAGATCGGCGACGGCTTCCATGTCGTCCTTGGCGGAGTTGATGTAGGAGCCCCAAGCGTAGCCGTGCCAGAGCAGCAGCTCCGCATCAGCCTTGTCTAGGAAAGCGGCCTCGAGCCAACCCTCGAGTTGCTCGACGGTCCCCTGAACAGCAGCGTCGACACCTTCGTTGCGGAGGCGTACCCGGTGGCGCGCGAGGTCTAGCGCGCGCTGGTACATAGTGCGCGTGCGCCGCCGCTGAACGTCGGCCTCTTCATACTCACCTTCGAACTCGAGCGCTTCGACCTCGGCTTCGATCCATCCGTACGCGTAGGCCACGTACGCTTGTGTGAGTTGCGAAAGAATCGCGTCGTTGTCGGGGACGACTCGCAGGATCCCTTCGAACTGCACGATGGTCGCGGGCACCGCTTCGCCGGCGAGTTCGTAATCCCAATACGACTCGAACGCGGGAGCCGCGCGAGTGAAGAGCCCCGCTGTCGATTCCGCAGTGAACTTGGCGGTGTCGCAAGCGCCGAGCGCCAGAATGCAAACCGCGCCGATCGCCGATCGTAGATGGCGAGACCGAAGGACTTCGTACATGGAGCGAGGTGTACGAAAATCTAGGGGAAACTGTCAATTGAGATCGTGTATTGCGGATCGCTTGACGGAGCGGCCGAGTCCCCCCAGCATTGGTAAATGCTTAGAATCAGGTTGCTGCCCGCGCTCCTGGGGCCCCTCCTAGCCTCTTTTCTCATCACCAGTCCCGCCGATGGCTCCATTGTCCAAGCTCTCGAGCTCGACGAGCTGGCTACCGAAGCGGACCAGATCATCCTGGGCCGAGTCCTATTTTCCGAGTCTTTTCAACACCGGAACGGCCAACTAGGGACATGGCACCGCATCGGCATCGAGCAGGAGGTCGCAGGCCAGGCTCCTACCGAGGATGAAATCATCGTCGAAACCCTCGGCGGCCGAATCGGCGACGTCACCATGCGGGTCGAGGGCGAGGCCCGATTCAGCATCGGCGAGCGGGTCCTGGTTTTCATTCAAGGCGGAGGGCCGTACAGCGCGTCCCGGGCTGTCGGAATGGGACAGGGCGTCATGCGGGTGCGCATGGAGCAGGGCGTGGAAACCGTCCGCCAGAGCCGCGAAGGCCTGATGCTGGTTCGCCGCGACGCGCAGGGCCGCCTCAAGCGTAGCCGCGGCGCGCTTCCCGAGCCCGAGCGCCTCGACGCCCTACTCGAGAAGCTCCGCGAGATCTCCGCGAACCGAGGAGGCGGCCGATGAGCCCCTTCAACACGCGCTTCGTTTCCGGCTCGCTGGCTTGCACCCTGGTGCTTCTAGTTTCCTTCGCCACGAGCGAGGCTTCGGCGTATTGCCGCATGACGACCGAAGGTGGCGCCCAAGTCGGCAACCAGCCCTGCGTCGAAAGAGGCGAACCCCTGATTTGGAACGTCCCGTGTCTCTCCTACGCGATCGATTCGCGCGGCTCCGAATGGATGACGGACCAGGACATCGAAACCGCAGTGAATGCCGGGTTTGCAGTCTGGGAGACCGCAGACTGCGGCGAAGATGAGACACCAAACCTCGTCTTCAAGCCCTCGCAGGAGCCGTCTACCTGCAAGCGCGCCGAGTTCAACAACGACGGCAACGTCAACACGGTCGCCTTTCTCGACCCCTGGGTCGATCCTTGCGCCGACGACGGCGCTCCAGGCTACGAGCCGCTGGCGTTCGCGGTGACGATCGTCTGGCTCAACACCGAGACCGGCGAGATGCTCGACGCCGACATGATGATCAACGACACGCAAGCGACGCAGCGAAATGCCGGTGGTCCGTACGCACAATGCCCGGACAGCGGCTGCCTAGGCAACGATGCAGATCTGCAAAGCATCATCGCCCACGAGGCCGGGCATTTCATCGGCATCGGCCATTCCCCCGTCGAAGAGGCGACGATGTTCGCGTCGGCGGAGCGGAGCTCGGTCGCCAAGCGCACGCTCGCGGAAGACGACATCGAGGCGGTTTGCGAGATCTACCCGCCGGGCGGCCTCGACGACAGCTGTGACGCCACGCCCATGCGTGGGCTCCAGCTCAACTGCGAGGTCACTGAAGAAGGAAACCCGATCGCCTGCGACGCTCCCGGAAACGCACCGAGCCAGGGCGGTTGCGCTTGCAGTACGGCACAGACCCCTGTGGGCACTCTATGGGCGACCATCGGCGTTCTGTTCGGTCTTAGCGTGATGCGGCGGCGGTCAGGTCGGCGCGACGCACGATCTTGAACTGGACTCGCCGATTGCGAGCACGGTTCTGCTGAGTGATGTTCGGCGCCAAGGGACGCGTCGGCCCGTAGCCCTTGGCTGTCAGACGCTCCGGCTCGACGCCGTGCTCGATGAGCCAATCCATCACCGCCTCGGCGCGCTGCTGCGAAAGGCGCATGTTGACCCCGCGGTCTCCGCGGTTGTCGGTATGTCCCTGAATCTCCACGAGCGCGAGGTCGGGGTTGCGGATCAGGACGTCCGCTACTTCGAGAAGCAGCGGCTCGCTGTTGGGAAGCACTTCCTCGCTCCCGGTAGCAAAGCTGACTTGGCGACGTAGAGCGATCTGATTCGCCTTCAGCACGACGCCCGGGCGGGAGGGCTTTGGTAGAACGCGAAGCTGCAGCGTCGATTCGCGACGCTCTTGAATGTCGACGTCGGCGACGGCGACGAGGAAGATCGGATCGTCGACGTGGGCGGTGTACGCGCCTGGCGCTATCGCGTCGACGCGGGCCTCGCCCCGCTCTCCGGAAATCAGGCGATGCTCGGAGGGGCCCCGAAGCGTAATCGGCACTTGGGCAAGCGGCTCGCCCTTCCGATCGACCACGACGATTCGCAAGCTGCCGTCCAGGCTGGCGGGAGTGAGGCTACACTCGGCGTCCGAAGGCACCGCCGCGCTGCACTGGGCGGTATCAAAATCCGGATGAGAGACCTTTAGCAGGACCTCCCCTTCGGGAAGACCGTACGTCACGAATCGACCGTCCGGATCGGTGAGCTGCGGGGAGACATCCTGGCCGACCACTGCGACCATCGCGTCCGCGATTGGCGTTTCTGTCCCGGATTCGAGAATCCGTCCACGAAGCTGGCCCGTCAGCTCGGGCGGCTCGACCGGCGCGGCGACCACTGGCGACGCAGGGCGGGGATCGAACGCGTATGCGACGCCCAAAATGATGTTGTAGGGAGCGTTGGGGGCCAGCTCGCGGACGAAAGCCCGGGTCCCCGTGAGTCCAACGTCTGCTGCGACCGTGAACGCCAGCCCCTTCGGCGGAGGAAGAATGCGCAGGCCGAGACTCAGCGTCATCGGGAACGCCTTGATTCCTTCGTCGGCGAGACAGCCGTCATCGTTGGCGCCAGACGCCGGAGCGCAGTCGAAGCCCTGTCGGTTCACCGGGATGTCCCACTCCCACTCGAGCAGGGGATGAAGTCCTACTTTGCCCGCCTGGAGCGGTGCCTCGAACCCAGTCGCTATCCGCACGAAGTCAGTGCGATTGACTCCATACGCGAATCGCTCGAACCCCGTGAGCAGATGGCGCGTTTCCTGAGGAAGCGGAACGACACCGCCGAGCGCGGCGAAGCGCTGGGCCTCGATACCCTCGGTGAGCTTCGCGGAGTTGTCGAACCAATACTGGGCGTTCACGCGCAAGATCAGCGGGACCTCGCGGCGCTCACGGCCGCGGAAATCAAACGTCATGTTCGCGCGAAAACCAAAGCTCGTGGCACGCAGGCTCGCTTTCGCGTCGCCCACTCCACCGGGGAAGAAGACGCTGGCGTCGCCGCCGACCGCAAACCACGGCTTGGCCTGATAGAACCCCTTGAGGCCGAGCATGAAGTCCGCCACGCGCTGAATCAGCATCGGGTCGTTGCTGTCACTCCACGCGGAAGTCGCCTCCGCGGACATGAAAACCTCGAGGTACTCCGTGGGCGTGATGCTCAGCGAAAGGTTGCCCGAGAAGTGGTGGGCCGTGTCCGTGGGTACGAAGTAGTCGCCAATGACGAAGAACTCGGTGTTCAGCGCCAGACGGAAACTGCCCTTTGGACCGGACGCCGCATCGACGATTCGAATGCCGCCGGTCGGGCCACTGAAGCTGTTCTGGACTTCCGCGAGCCGGGCCGCGCGCGTCTCGTCTTCATGACGCACGTCATCGGCCTGCGCGCGCACTTGTGCGGCGCACGCCAATGCCACAAGGCCCCCCAAACAGGGC
>JBLYYU010000200.1:0-11112 GCA_048550275.1 Polyangiales bacterium | reverse complement strand
TAAGCCATGTCGAAGCTTCCCTTCGAGCAAATCACGCTCAAGCTTCGTTTCTTTTCGGTTCCTGAATCGGTCATTGGTTTCTCCTGACGGGGTTGGCTACAGGCACGACTTGGGTTTGGGTATACCGGCGATCTTTGCGATCAGCTTTGCCGGACCATCCGGAAACAGCTTGTAGATCGCCTTGATCGGGGTCTCCGAGCGCTTGCTGATCTTGCGAAGCCCAGGGCTCGAGCCCGTCTCCGACTCGATCGCGCGAGCGGTATTCAACACTTGCCAATGGGCGTCACCGAGCTCGACGCCCAACTGCGACGCGTACTCCTTGGCGATGTCCTCAGACCAGTCACCAGGATTGCTGAGATAGCCCTCGGCATCTTTTGCTAGTGCTTCGAGTGACATCATTCTCCTCCTACCTCCGCAGCAGCGGAGAGCTCTTTACCTGCCAACGACATCGTCGGCGAAATGGGAATGGGCCGCGCGGGAAGGAGCGCGTGCCAGTAGACGTGGCGGAACATGAGCTTCGCCCAGTGATTGCGTCGAGCTTCCTTGAGCAAGGGAAGGGGCCCAATTCCGGGGAACGGGAACTTCCCCGGCAGCGGCTGCGTCTCGTAGTTGAAGTCGATCAGCATCGCCTTGCCATGACCGGTCTCGACGAAGCAGTTCGAGTGACCATCGAAGCTGGGTTCGAGCTCCTGGCCGTCGATCGCTCTGAGGATGTTCTCTGTCATTAGATCAGCCTGGAAGTGGGCGACGGAGCCGGCCTTCGAGCTCGGAAGGTCCGTAGCGTCGCCGATGCAGAAAACGCGTTCCTGGTTCTTGACTGCGAGCGTGTGCGGATCGGTGGGAACGAAGGCGAGCTCGTCGCCGAGATCAGTGTCTTCGAGGAAGTTCGCGCCCATGTGAGGAGGAATCGTCACCAGGAGATCGTAGGGAACCTCGCGTTCGTCATACGAGCGGATGACGTTCTTTTCCGAGTCGACCTCGCCAGTCATGAATTCGGATTCGACCTGGATGCCTTTGCTCTCGAGGAGGTAGCCGAGTCGCTCGGAGGCGAGCGGCTTGGTGAACGCGCCGTCGAGTGGTGTGGCGTAGACCAGTTCCGTCTTGTCGCGGATGCCCCGCTTCGTGAGATACGCGTCTGCAAGGAACGCGAACTCCAACGGCGCGACCGGACACTTGATCGGCATCTCGACGATGTTGACGACGAGACGCCCCCCTTCGAACTTGGAGAGACCCTCTTGCAGGGCCTTTGATCCTTCGAGCGTGTAGAAGTCGAATACGTTCTTCCGCCAGCCGTCGCCTAACATCCCGTCGATCATGTCGGGGCGAACCTCGGTGCCCGAGGCGATAATCAGGAAATCGTACGAGAGGGGCTCGCCCTCTTCGAGCTCGACGCGCCGACTCTCTGTGTCGATGGCCTTCACCGTTCGCTGATGCCAGGTGATTCCCTTGCCGAGCGTGTCGGCTCGCTCGCGAACGATGCGCGCTTCGGTTTCGTCGCCGAAGGGCAGGAACAGGAGCCCGGGTTGGTAGACGTGCCGCGTCGACGGATCGACCACCGCGACTTCCCAATCCTTCGAGAGTCGTCGTCGCAGCTTGTGCGCAATCGCTGTGCCCGCCGTGCCGGCGCCTAAGATGAGAATCGTTTTCATGTTGGGGCCTCGTTTTCGCAATGGCCGGTGCAAACAACGTGCCGACCCATGCGTATTAAAGCGACCTCTGTGTCAGCACAGCACGCCGTCGCAAGTCGTGAGGTTTCCAGGCGATTCGGCGTCCGGCGCAGTGCTGGGGAGGATGACGCTATCCAGGATGGTCAGTCGCAACGGCTGGCAAGCTATCAGATGGCGAAAAATGTTCGGCCGGAGACGGGGTATCTGCATTTTTTGCGCGCTCACGCATGGCCGCCAGAAAGCGCAGGGTGCCGTCGAGCATGCGCGCCGTGCGCGGTGAAGCGAAGATGTCGAACGCGTGTTGGGCGCCCTTGAGCTCGGTGTAGGTGACGGGTGCGCGTGACGCGTCCTGGAGCGCCTTCGCGAAATAGCGCGCGTCTTCGACGGGCGCGAGGGTGTCACGGTCGCCGTGAACGATCAGGAAAGGTGGGGCATCGGGGTGGACACGGTCGATCGGCGACGCGCGATGGAACTTCTCAGGTTCGCGGTCGTAGAACGCCTTCATGATCATCGGTTCGAGCATCTGGGGGCGGAAGCGCTCCAGCATCGAACCCAATCGGTTGGTGAAGTCGTAGACACCATACACCGGTACCGCCGCCTGCTCGCTGGTATCCGCGTCTTAGAAGCCGGGCTGGTAGTCGGGGTCGTTGGCCGTGAGGCCCATCATCGCGGTGAGGTGTCCGCCCGCTGACCCTCCGGTGACTGCGATGAAGTCCGGGTCGACCCCATACTCATCGGCGTGCTCGCGGATCCATTTGAGCGCGTACTTCAAGTCGATCAGGTGCTCGGGCCAGGTCGCCGCTGGGCTCAGGCGATAGTTCACGTTGAAGCAGACCCAACCGTTCGCGGCCAAGTGCCCGATCAGCGGCCAGCCTTGCTCGCGTTTGTCGCCGATGATCCAAGCTCCGCCATGGATCTGCATGATGGCCGGACGATTGACGCCAGGCTCCGTGGGCATGGCGACGTCGAGCTTGAGTGTCTTGCCCGCGACTTCTCGGTACGTGACGTTGCGTACGACGTTGACGCCTTGGCGCCGGAACCGAAACGGCACGAGGAGGTGCGCAAGCGGCACCCGAGAGGCGTCCGTCGGCTCACTCAGGTCCGCCAGCGCTTCGTCGAACGTGTGGCGGGTCTTGTACCCGTCGTGAAACAGGATCAAGAGTCCGAGCCAGGACGCGAACGTGATCCCGAGCCCGAGCAGTCCGGGCCAAGTTTCGAGCGCGCCGAACTGAACGAAGAGCACCGTCGCGATCGACTGCCAGACGATGTGGTGCAGAGCCAACTCCGCAGTGAGCCAAGAGCCGAAGAAGCTCGGAACGAAGAACGCGGGAACTCGGCGCACGGGCATGAAAGCGTTCAGTGTGAACAGCGACCCAACCAAGCTCACCGCGAGAAACAACCAGGCGACTAGACTTCCACCAAACCACATAGCGGCTGGCGTCTTAGCACGTTCCGCGATAAGCCAGGTGCGATGAGCAAGGAAGAGCTCTCGTTTTCGAGAATTACGCACTTGCCGAATCGTCCGATTCAGCACCTTCAGCGCCCGCTAGCGGCCTTCACTCACATCGAGTCGGCGAGCGGGATCTTCCTGCTGATCTGCACCGCCGTCGCCCTGGTGGCTGCGAATTCCCCGTACGCGGAGGCATACGAGCACTTCTGGCATCAAGAGTTGCGCTTCGTGCTGGGCGACTTCGAGCTCTCGCATTCGCTCGCGCACTGGATCAACGACGGGCTCATGGCGGTCTTCTTCTTCGTCATCGGTCTCGAAATCAAACGTGAGCTCATCATCGGCGAGCTGAGTGATCCAAAGAAGGTCGCGCTCCCGGTCGCAGCCGCACTCGGCGGCGTCATCGTGCCTGTCATCATCTACCTCGCCTTCCAGTATGGGGAGCCCGGGCAGCATGGCTGGGCCGTGCCGATGGCGACCGACATCGCATTTGTCGTCGGCTGCCTGTCGCTGCTCGGTAGTCGCATCCCGAAGGGGCTAGCGATCTTGATGCTCTCCCTTGCGATCGTCGACGATCTCATGGCGGTTCTCGTCATCGCAATCTTCTACACCGAGTCGATCAGCGGCACTTGGCTTGCAGGCGCGCTGGTTGGCATCGCCGCGATCGTCATGATGAGCCGTCTCGGAGTCCGCTCGATTGGCGTCTATTTCATCGCTGGTATCTGGGTCTGGCTCTGCACGCTCGAATCCGGTGTGCACCCGACGATTGCAGGTGTGTTGGTCGGGCTGCTCACGCCTGCCCACCCCTGGCTCGGGGGGAAGAGCTTCTTGGGCTTTCTCCGCCACGTCAACGACACACTTCGCAAAGAAGAAACGAGCATCGAGCGTGCCCGAGAGCTCGTTGCCGACCTCTCGTTCGCATCGCGTGAGGCGGTGTCACCTCTGTACCGACTGGAGACCGCGCTTCACCCCTGGGTCGCATTCGGCATCATGCCGCTTTTCGCGCTCGCCAACGCAGGGGTTCGCATCGAGCTCAGCGGAATCGGTGAGCCGGTCGCGATCGCCGTCGCCGCAGGCCTGCTCGTCGGCAAGCCCGTCGGGATCTTCGGCGCATCATGGCTGACCGTGAAATTGGGCTGGGCGACACGACCCGAGGGCGTTAGCTGGCCGATCCTGGGCGGCGCAGCCTTTCTGGGCGGTATCGGCTTCACGATGGCGCTCTTCATCGCTTCCCTGGGCCTTTCCGGAGGGCTTTTGGTGTCCGCCAAGATCGGCATCATGCTGGGTTCGTTCGTGAGCGCCGTCATCGGCATGTTGGTTCTCTCCATGGTCACGAAGAAGAGCTGATGCGCGTACTACTGGTCACCGCGATTCTAGTTCTTGCGGGCGCAGCGTACGCGCAGTCATCACCGGTGTTCTATTCGTACACCACGGCTTCCGGCCGAACGGTCTACGTCAATCGATTCTCGATGGTGCCGCCCGAGAACCGATCGGAAGCGCGCGCGGTCGACCTATCGAAGGTCAGCCTCAACGAAGGCCTGGCCGAGGAGCTTGCGGACGCTGTCGAAGACGAGCTCAGGTACCTGAAAGATTCGGACCCATGCCAAGAGGCTCGAAAAGAACAGCGAGCGGGGGCCTGGCGACTCATTTGGCATAGGCATGGGCCTTGGATTCTAGCGAGTTTCGCGGCGATCGTTCTCGTGCTGATGACCCCCTGGATGGTGCGGCGCACGCCACCGGGCGTTTGGCCACGTCTCTTGATGGTGGCGCTCCCCGCTCTCGCCATGACCGCGCTCGTGGCGGTTTCAGCCACGCGGGCGAGCGGCTCTCTCCAAGCGGTTCAGCAGTTGACCAAGCTCTGCGATGCGAATGAGAAAGAAGCGACGCCCGAGAAACAGCTCGTCCGGCTCAACGACATGCACTCGTACATCGAGGAGCTCTATCAGAAGCGTTTCGACCAGCTCGACTCCCTGAGCACGATGGAATGACCGAACGACCCGATCTGAGCGACACGACGACCTGTCCGATTTGCGGGGAGGCGAACGATTGCGCGGTGGCTGCGGGTCGTTCTCCGGAGTCCTGCTGGTGCATGAGCGCCGCGATGGATCCGGGCGCCCTCGCGTCGATTCCCACCGAAGCGCAGGGCAAGATCTGTATCTGCCCCCGTTGCGCTGCCGGTCGGCCGTCGGACGATTGAGCGGCGCTCAGCCCGCGCTGGGCGCTGAGCCGCATGGATTGCATTGGCTCGCCAGCTCGTCGTGCTCGACTTGAATGGTTGCGTGCGCGATCGCGAAGCGGCCGGCCAGAGTTCGATTCGCGGCGTCGATGATGCCCTGGTGGTCCGCGTCCTCTTCGATGATCAAGTGAGTCGTCGCGATGTTGCGCCCACTGGTCAGAGACCAGACGTGGAGGTCGTGTGCGTCGAGCACTCCTGGAAGCTCCTTGAGCGCCGATGTGACCTCTTCGATCGAGATGCCTTTCGGTACGCCTTCCATGAGCACGTCGAGAGTCTCCCGGACGAGGCCCCAGGCGGAGTAGAGAACGAGCGCCGCGATTACGAACGAAGCGGTGGGATCCGCCCAGCGCCATCCAAAGAAGTAGATCCCCGCGCCTGCAGCTATGGCGCCCACGCTGCCCAGGGTGTCGGCCATCACGTGAAGCCAAGCGCCCCGGACGTTGAGGTTGCTGTCGCGGCCTCCGCTCAGAATCATCAGGTTCGTGAAATTGATCGCGAGTCCGCCGCAGGCGACCGCCAGCATCAAGCCACCCTGAACCTCCGGTGGGTCCGAAAGGCGTTCCCAGGCCTCGCGCGCGATCAGAACGGAAAGGGCGACGAGCGCCGCGCCGTTGACGAGGGCTGCGAGAATCTCCGCGCGATGGAAGCCGTAGGTGCGCTGAGCCGTCGCGGGCCGTTGAGCGAGAGTCACCGCGACGAGCGAGAGGCCGAGTGCTGCGGCATCTGAGAACATGTGGCCAGCGTCTGCGAGCAGTGCCAGCGAGTTCGCCGCCAAGCCGCCGATGATCTCCGCAAACATGTACGTCGCGGTCAGGGCAAGCGCCACCGTCAAACGCCGCCGGTTTCCAGCGACCTCCGCTGCAGAAGCGTGGTGGTGGTGGTGCTGATGCCCCATCTCGATAGCTTGACTACCACGGCGGCTGGTGTCGAGCGATCGAACGCCAGTTGTCTGTAGTGGTTTCGCGCCCGGTGTAGTAGAAATTCTGGCTCGGAGCGCTGCCCGATCACGCGGCAATATGAGGAGACGCAACATGAGCGAGAAGAAGGTTTTCATCTACGGCGGCGCCGACGCAGACGTTCATTGGGACGGGCGTCTTTGCATTCACATCGGCGAATGCGGCCAAGCCAAGAACGACTTGTTCGTCGGCGGACGGCAACCCTGGTGCCAGCCCGACTTGGTCAGCACCGAGGAGGTCGTCGACGTTGTCGCTCGCTGTCCGACGGGTGCCCTCTCATTCGAGCGCAAAGACGGCGGCGCGGGGGAGGTCGCTGACGAAGAGAACCTGGTTTCGGTCATGTACAACGGCCCCCTCTACGTGCGCGGGGACCTCGACGTGGACGGAGCTGCGGACGACATGGACGGCGTTCGGTTTCGAACGGCGCTCTGTCGCTGTGGTCAGTCGAAGAACAAGCCGTTCTGCGACAACAGCCACGAGGATGCAGGCTTCAAGGACTATGGAGCCGTTGGAGACCCGGGAGACGGGTTCGACGCCCCGGGAGGGACGTTGAAGGTGGGTCGCGCTCCGAACGGGCCGCTCCTGCTCAGCGGAAACTTCACCATCGTGGCTGCCAGCGGGCGGCGCGCATGGACCGGAACGAAGGCCGCGCTCTGCCGCTGCGGTGAATCGAAGAACAAACCGTTTTGCGACGGGGCCCACAAGACGGCAGGATTCGAAGCGGAGTGAGGGCGGGGCGTCGCCCGAGGAGGTGTTGGTGAGCTTTTCGACCATGATGGATCGGCCGCTCTTGATCTCGGATTTGTTCGAGCACGGGCGACGCTTGTACCCGGACAGCCGCATCGTGACGGTCGGGGAAGAAGGGGATCGGATCAGCACGTACGCCGAGGTCGCTGCTCGCACCGAGCAACTCGCCAAGGCGCTGATGAAGCTCGGCGTGCGGATCGAAGACCGAGTCGGTACGTTTTGCTGGAACAGCCAGGAGCACCTGGAGGCGTATTTCGCGATCTCGTCGATGGGCGCGGTCATGCATACGCTCAACATCCGGCTCTTTCCCGAACAGCTCGCGTTTGTGATCAATCACGCCGAGGACAAGGTGATCATCGTCGACGATACCTTGGCTCCAGTGCTCGGGCAGGTCGCGAAAGAGCTCGAGACAGTCGAGCACATCATCGTGACCGGAAAGGGTGACGATTCAGCGCTGCGAGACGCACCCAAGGCCAAGTTCCACCGATACAAAGACTTGCTCGCCTCGGAGTCGCCAGGCATCGACTGGCCCGTGCTCGACGAGCGCGCTCCCGCATCGATGGCTTACACGAGTGGCACGACGGGTGACCCCAAGGGCGTGGTCTACAGCCATCGATCGACTGTGCTTCATTCGTACGCGCTGACCTCGGGTGCCGTCGCCGGCCTCAGCGAAGCGGACATGATCCTGACCATTGTCCCGATGTTTCACGCGAACTGCTGGGGCTTGCCGTACGCAGGCTGGTGGGTCGGAACCGATTTCCTGCAGCCGACCCGCTTTCTGCAACCCGAACCTCTCGCCGCGATGATCGAGCGCCACCGCCCGACGCTCGCCGGCGCCGTCCCAAGCATTTGGACTGCTGTCCTCAACTACGGTGAGGGCAAAGACCTCGATCTCTCCTCGTTTCGCTTGGTGGTTTGCGGGGGCTCTTCTGTCCCCGAGTCCCTGATGCGGGCTTTCGACGAGCGCTACGGCGTGACGATACTGCAGCTCTGGGGCATGACCGAGACCAGCCCGGTTGGAACGATTGCGGCGGTCCCGAGAGGGGTCGAAGGCGAGGAGGCCTGGCGCTACCGAAGCCGAACCGGCCGGCCCGTTGCAGGAATCGAGCTTCGCATCGTCGATGATGCGGGGCACACGCTGCCCTGGGATGGTGAATCGGTCGGCGAAATCGAGGTTCGCGGGCCCTGGGTGACCGGCAGCTACTACGGCGTCGACGACAAGGAGAAGTTCCACGACGGCTGGTTGCGCACTGGCGACGTCGGTTTCGTGGACGAGCGCGGCTACGCGCAAATTACCGACCGCGCCAAGGACGTCATCAAGTCGGGCGGCGAGTGGATCAGTTCGGTCGAGCTCGAAAACACGATCATCGCCCATCCAGAGATCGCGGAAGCCGCCGTGGTGGGCATCCCCGACGAGAAGTGGGATGAGCGCCCACTGGCCTGCATCGTCCGCAAAGAGGGAAGCAGCATCGGCCCGGAGCAGATTCGCGAATACCTCGACAACAAGGTTGCGAAGTGGTGGCTTCCCGAACGCTGGACCTTCGTCGGCGAGATTCCAAAGACCAGCGTCGGGAAGTTCGACAAGAAAGTCCTGCGCGCGCAGCACGCAGCCGGGGAGCTCACGGTTGTCGTGAGCTAGGTCGCGTCGTCGTTCAGCAGCAGTCGAGCTGATCGCGCGTCTGTTCGGCCGCCTCCCTGAGGAGCCGAATGCTGCGCACGACCTTTTCCCGATCCGCTTCCGGAATCCGATCGAAAATCGTCGCGATGCTTTTTTCCGTGAGGCGGTGCAGGCGTTTGGCTTCTTTCTTGCCTCCTGGGGTGAGCGAGACCAGTACACGGCGGGCGTCATCCTCTGCGCGCTCGCGGGCCACCAAGTCGCGGCTTTCGAGCCCGTCGACCAGGCGGGTCATAGCGCCCTTGGTGACCCGTGACTGGGCCGCCAACGCGCTCACGTCCCACTCCCCGTTCGTCAGCGTTTGCAGGAGCACGCACTGGGCTGGGCTCACTGTCCCACAGCAGATCTCCTCGCGCTCGAACGAGGAGAACATGCGGCAGAACGCGATGACGTCTTCGACGACCGAGCTCATCGCTTTTCGGCGGTGATCGAGTAGCTGAACACCGTGTCCGAGAGCTTCATGATCTGCTCCTCGCCGACGAGCTCGACCGCGGCTTTCCACATCGGGTCCTGCATGCTCGAGGTCAGCAAGGGCCCTGCGGGCTTCCGCGTGTGTTCGATGTTCTCGAAGCCGGCTGCGCGCATGTGTCCGAAGTACTCGTCCTCTGTGAGCGCTCCGCCGAGGCAGGCCACCCAGCCCGCGGCCAAGCTCGCGACCTCGGGCGGAAGGGCTCGAGTCAGGACGATGTCGCTGACCGCGAGGCGCCCGCCGGGCTTGAGGACGCGATAGGCTTCACGGAACACCTGGCCCTTGTCGGGGCTGAGGTTGATCACGCAGTTCGAGATCACGACATCGACGCTGTCTGAGGCCACAGGGAGATTCTCGATGAGCCCTTCGCGGAACTCCACCGTTCGAGCGTGGCCGGCGTTGACCGCGTTCGTGCGAGCGCGCTCGAGCATCTCGGGGGTCATGTCGACACCGATGAAACGACCCTCCGGACCGAGCTTCTCGGCGGAGAGGAGGGCGTCGAAGCCCGCGCCCGATCCGAGATCCACCACGGTTTCGCCCGGTTTCAAGCCGGCCAAAGCGGTTGGATTGCCGCAGCCGAGACCGAGGTTGCCCTCCGCCGCAGCCCCAGAGATGTCCGATTCGCTGTATCCAATCAGAGCGGCGGTGTCGGCGTGACCGCTGGTTTGCGTGCTGCCGCTGCGGCCCGGCCCCTCGGTAGCGGCTGGCTGGCAGCAGCCTCCGCCCTGGCGCGCGACCTCGGCGTATCCTGACTTCACGACCTCGTGTACCTGATCTTTTTCCATGTTCGACTCCATTGGTTGAATGATGCAACTAAATAGTTGAGGCTGTCAACCAAAATCGTCAAGTCGCTCGGACCGGCTTTTTTACGGAAGCCGTCCGAGAAAGCGAATGAGCCTGTCCGTGAACAAGGACTCGTCCTCGCGATGAGGCCAGTGCCCGGCCCCGGGAACGACGAGTAGCTCTGCGCCCTCCTCGAAGAGCGCTTCGGACTTCTTGTAAGGTCCGATGTGGCCGCCGAAGTCTTTCGCGCCGGCGACCATCAGGCCTCGGCACCCCAAGGGGCCCAATAGGCGACGGTCGACCTTGCTCGACAGCGCGCGGTAATAGTCGATTGCCGCGCTTAGGACCTCTGGGTGCGCGAATGCCCGCTTCGCTCGTTCGACTGCCGCGTCGCGTTCAGGCCCGTGCCAGCCGGGACCCCATCGGCGATAGAGGGTCTCGATATATCGAAAGTCGCGGCGTCGCGTTCCGGCTTCGGCCCAAGGGAGTTGGAAGTAGAGGAAGTGCCTCGAGAGTACGAGGATGCCGAGAAGTTGAACGGCGTTCTTGGGCTTCAAGGTGCTTGGGTGCGGAATTGCGATGGGCACAATCGCGTCCACCCGCTCTGGCGACAACGCTGCTGCGCCGTAGACCACGGACGCTCCCCAGTCATGGCCGACCAGGACCGCGGAATCCAAACCGAGCGCTTCGATCAGACCAAGCGTGTCTTTTGCGATGTGAAGCAGATCGTACGGCCGGCCCGGCACGAGCGTGTCCGGGTGGTAGCCGCGTAAGTACGGGACGATCGTTCGGTAGCCTGCGTGGTTGAGTGCGCGCGCGATCTCGCCATACGAGCCCGGCGTGTCGGGAAAACCATGGAGCAGGATGACGGGGCGTCCTTGCCCCGAGTCATGGTAGCGCCAGGTTTGTCCTGCCTGGCTTAGATTTTGGAATTCCGATTCTTCGAGCATGAGACCACAGCCTTCGGTCGCGCACTGAGCTTCGCGCAGTGATAACCTCGCGAAGGGTGGCGGTTCAAGGATGAGTTGACCGGGTTCGGGACAACGCGTAGGAACGAGCACGCTACTTGGTCGCCGCCATGCCAGAGAACAGCCCTCGCAGCGAACGCGCTTCAATCCTCGTCGCCGAGGAT
>JBLYYU010000199.1:0-4101 GCA_048550275.1 Polyangiales bacterium | reverse complement strand
GTGGTTCGCGTGCATCCGGAGTTTCTCGCGGGGCAGCGCATTCCCAACCTGAACCTCGAAACGTTGTGGGCAGAGCGCTACGAATCGATTCGCAACTTCGAGAAGCACCTTGCCGACAACGGAACGATCATCGTGAAGTTCTTTCTCAACGTCTCGTTGGAGGAACAGAAGAACCGCTTGCTTCGGCGAATCGACAAGCCGAGCAGGAATTGGAAGTTCAATCCGGGTGATGTGAAGGAACGGGAACGCTGGCCGGACTACATGGAGGCGTTCGAGGACGCACTCAACGAGACTTCGCGTCCCTGGGCGCCCTGGTACGCGGTCCCGGCAGACAGCAAGCCGTACATGCGGCTCGAAGTCGCGCGGATCGTGCGCGAGACTCTGCAAGGCCTCGGGGTCGAGTTCCCGAAGATCGACGCCGATGCCCTGCGTGCCTTGGCGGACTGCCGCAAGACGCTCGAAGGTCGATGATCGACACGCCGCCGGTTGTATTGACGGTAGCCGGCTCGGACCCCTCGGGAGGGGCAGGGCTCCAGGCCGACCTGAAGACGATCCATGCACACGGGGCCTATGGTGCTGCGGTCCCCACTCTGATTACGGTGCAGGACACCCGGGCCGTGCAGGAAGTCGAGCTGCTCTCGGCGGACCTGGTTCAGGCCCAGTTGGACAGCGTGCTCGGCGACCTGAGCCCCGCAGCGGCAAAGACCGGCGCTCTGGGCACGCCGGGCGTCGCGAGGCTCCTCGGCTCCGTCATGGAGCGGGTTCCGTTTGGGTGGGTGGTCGATCCCGTCTGGCTGCCGAGCGAGGGCCAGCCGCTGTCGAGGGGTGACGTGGTGGACGCCTACAAGGACGCGATTCTCCCTCACGCCGTCTTGGTCACGCCCAACGCGCAGGAGGCCAGCCTCCTGGCCGAGCTTCCGGTCCGTTCGCTCGAAGACGCCGCGCGGGCCGCGGAACGAATCGCCGGGCTTGGCGCCTCGGCGGTCCTGATCAAGGGCGGGCATCTCGAAGGCGCCGCCCGTGGCACCGATCTGTTCTGGCACGGAGGCGCCGTCGTCGAGCTCGCACCGACCGAGCTCCTGGCGGGCGACTACCACGGAACGGGCTGCACGCTCTCTGCCGCGATCGCGTCTCGGCTCGCGCTCGGCGCCGATCTTTCGGGTGCAGTCCGGGGCGCAAAGGCCTGGCTGGACATCGCGCTCGCCCGAGCATTTGCAGTTGGGAAGGGCGCCTGGCCCGTGAATCATCTCTGCCCCGTAGGCGACAAAGCTTAGCCCGAGTCGAGGTTTTCGGATCGCAATAGTTGCCTCGCCTTTTCCGAGGCTGCTACATGCGAGCAGGTTTCGAATGGCGCGGCGTCGCAAGAAGAAGGGGGCTCCGCAGATCGAGCTCCCCATGGATAGCATCGAGGACGCATCGCTCGTCGTCGAAGCGCAGCGCCGTTATCTCAACTTCGCGCTCAGCGTGATCACCTCCCGGGCTCTGCCCGACGTCCGTGACGGTCTGAAGCCCGTCCAAAGGCGAATCCTGTACTCAATGTACAACGAGCTTCGCTTGCGGAGCGACACGAAGCACCGGAAGTCGGCCGCCATCGTCGGTGATGTGATGGGCAAGTTCCATCCGCATGGCGACACGGCGATCTACGACGCCCTCGTCCGCATGGCTCAGCATTTCATGATGCGGGAGCCCTTGGTCGACGGCCGCGGCAATTTCGGCTCACCCGATGGCGATTCTGCGGCCGCGATGCGCTACACGGAGGCGCGCCTTCAGAAGCTGGCCGACGAGCTGCTGGTTGAGCTCGCAAAGAAGACGGTCGCTTTCCGACCCAACTACGACGGCCGGCTATTCGAGCCGATCGTTCTACCGGCCCGTTTCCCAAACCTCTTGGTGAATGGCTCCCAGGGCATTGCAGTTGGGATGGCAACCTCGATCCCGCCTCACAATTTGTCCGAGGTGATCAAGGCTTGCGTGGAGCTCATCGACGGGGACCTCACGACCACGCAGCTCATGAAGTTCGTGAAGGGCCCCGACTTCCCAACAGGCGGCGAGCTGATCAGCAGCAAGGCCGAGCTGACTTCCGCGTACGAGAACGGCCAAGGCTCGCTCAAGCTGCGCGGCGAGTGGAAGACCGAGAAGCCCCGCACCGGCAACCCCACTATCGTGATTCGATCGATTCCCTATGCTGTAGAGCGCAGCACAGTGGTCGAGAAGATCGCCGACGTGATCATCGCGAAGAAGCTGCCGCTGCTCCTCGACGTGCGCGACGAAAGCACGGACGACTGCCGCATCGTCTGCGAGATGAAGAAGGACGCCGACCCCCAGCTCATCATGGCGTACCTCTACAAGCACACGCCGTTGCAGACGAACGTGCAGGTGAACCTCACCTGTCTCGTTCCGACCTCGAACCCCGAGGTCGCAGCGCCTCAACGTATCGGCCTCAAGGCCATCCTTCGGCACTTCCTCGACTTCCGGATGGAGGTCGTCACCAAACGGCTCGAGTTCGAGCTCGACCAGCTCCTCAAGCGAATCCACATCCTCGAAGGCTTCGTCATCGTCTTCGATGCTCTCGACGAGGCGATTCGCATCATCCGGAAGTCGGAGGGCAAGCAAGACGCGGCCAAGAAGCTGATGAAACGCTTCGCGCTCGACGAGCTTCAAGTCGACGCCATCCTCGAGCTCAAGCTCTACCGGCTGGCGAAACTACAAATTCTCGAGATTCGGTCCGAGCTCGCTCAGAAACAAAAGGAAGCCCGGCGTGTGCAGAAGCTCCTGAAGAGCCCCGCTGCGCGCTGGAAGCTGGTGCGTGCAGAGCTTCAGGAGCTGGCCTCGCAGTACGCCGACCCCCGCCGCACGCGCATCACCGCCAAGCTCGACGAGCCCGAGTTCGATGCCGAAGCTTTCATCGTCGAGGAAGACGCGATGGTCGTCGTGACCGAGCAGGGTTGGGTAAAACGGCAGGGCAAAGTGAAGGACGTGGCTTCGACCCGCGTCCGCAAGGGCGACCGAGTGCTGGCAGTCCTGGCCGGCTCCACGAAGAGCACGGTGGCCTTCTTCAGCAGCCACGGCGTCTGCTACGTGAGCCGCCTGGTCGACATCCCGGCGACCACGGGTCACGGCACCCCGCTTCAGACCATGTTCAAGATGGCCGACGGGGAGCGCATCGTAGGCGCAATGGGATTCGACCCACGCTTCTTGGAGGTTCCGCCAGCGGACGAGAACTCGGATGAGCCCGAGGAGCCGTACGCCATCGCGGTCACCCGCGGCGGGCTAGCACTGCGCTTCTCCCTTCGCGGCCACCGGGAAGCTTCGACGCGCTCGGGCCGGAAGTTCACTCGGCCCAAACAGGGCGACGAGGTGATCTACGTGGCACCCGTCTTCGAAGAGGACTGTGTCGCCTGCGTGACAAAGCAGCGCCGGGCCCTCGTTTGCGAAGCCGACGACGTCTCGTTGTTGGCGGGTGCGGGACGAGGCGTGATGCTGATCAAGCTGGCCAAGGATGACCAGGTCCTCGCGGCGCGCGTGCTGTCCTACGACGACGACGTCTTGATCGCCAAGCGGGACGGGGGCAGCGAGTACCGCATCACGCTTCGCAAGTACGAGGTCGTCTCGCGCGGGGGCAAGGGCTTTCAGCTCTTCACCCGGGGCGCCGTCGACGGCGAAGTCTATCAAGAACCCGAGATTCCCATGTTTCCGGAGGAGTAGTGGCGTACACCGCCAAAGACATCGACGTTCTCGAAGGCCTGGAACCGGTTCGCAAGCGGCCGGCCATGTACATCGGCGGAACGGATGCCCACGGGTACCATCATTTGCTCTGGGAGATCCTCGACAACTCCGTAGACGAAGCGATCAACGGCCACGCCTCGCGCATCGAAGTCGCGCTCGACAAAGATCATCACGGAGCGACGATCACCGACAACGGCCGCGGCATCCCCGTCGACACGCATCCCAAGTTCAAGAAATCCGCGCTCGAGCTGATCCTCACCACCTTGCACGCCGGAGGAAAGTTCGAGGGAAAGAGCTACCAGGTCGCCGGCGGCCTTCATGGTGTGGGCTCTTCGGTCGTCAACGCGCTTTCGTCGGAGCTGACTGCGACGGTTTGGC
>JBLYYU010000198.1:0-11676 GCA_048550275.1 Polyangiales bacterium | reverse complement strand
CCGGTGGCTCCGACCGCAAGCGAAGAACCACCGGTGAACCGACGCTCCTTTTTCTGCTGTGATGCCTGCGCGTCCAGCCACGCGCCCAACAGCTCGCCCCGCGAGTCGAGAGCCACATGTCTCGAGGTGCCGCACTGTGCCGCTGCTCGACTGGAGAACAGACTCGCGGCGGCGACGACGACTATCGCGAAGCGGAACGGCACACCGGTGGGCACTCGCTATTGCTATCACATCGGGGAGAGAACATCCGACCCAAGAACCAACGAAAAACGGAGCCGTCATCGCAAAATGGAGCGGGAAATGAGATTCGGCGCGGTGACCTCGTGCGTATCAGGCTGAGCCAGCCTCGAGCTTGGGCCGCTTGGGGAGGTGGCGTAGACCCATCCAAGCGAGGGCGCCGATGTGATTGGCTACTTTCTCGACATCGGGCTTGCGCTCCTCCGTCCACCACTTGCCGACGAAGGTGACCATGCCGATGAGCGCGTTGGCGTAGATGGGGGCAGCCTTGGGATCGTAGCCCGCTTCCTTGAACGAAGACACGAAGACGTCGCCTACTCGGTCGGCCATGTCGTTGAGTAGGCTCGACATGGTTCCACGCGAGGAAGTGAGCGGGGAGTCCTGCGAGAGCACCGCGAAGCCGTCGGGATGGTCCCTCACGTAGCTCAAGAACGCGAGGGAGGCGCGCTCGACCCGCTCGCGTGGCGATCCGGACGAGATCGCTTCGACAATGCGGCGCTCCACGTACTCCATCTCGCGATCGACGATGACCGCGTAGAGCCCTTCCTTGCCACCGAAATGCTCGTAAATGATCGGCTTGGAGACCTTGGCGCGCTTGGCGATCTCCTCCACCGAGGTGCCCTCGTAGCCGTGTCTGGCGAACACCCCGCGCCCCACTTCGATGAGCTGAGCGCGGCGCTCCAAAGCTGGAAGACGTCGGTTCTTGCTACCCATTCAGCCAGAATACTACGAGTCCGTAACTTACGCCATCGTCGATTTCGATGCGGAATTGCGTGTTTTCCCCTGAGAGTGCCGCTGTGACAAAAGAAAGACATTGACCTTTTATTACGGTATCGTAAGTTACGTTATCGTAAGTTACTGAGTCGGAGGTGGCGATGATTTCCATGCAACAGACAGGGACAGGCTGGAGGAGCGCGGGGAGTGTTGTCGCCCGGCGTTTGTTGCTGGACCGACAGGCCGAGTTCTGGATGGGCGAGCTCGATCCGCTGCGCTCGCGCACGGAAGTCCGCGCACGGGTAGTCGCCGTCGTCGATGAGACCGAAGACACGAAGACCTTCGTGTTGCGGCCGAACGCGGCCTGGCAAGGGCATCGCGCAGGGCAGTACAGCTCGGTAGAGGTCGAGGTTGACGGGGTGCGCGTACGCCGATGCTACTCGATCTCGTCGCCTCCCGGCGAGGCGCTGGTTTCGATCACGGTCAAGCGAGTGCCGGGTGGACGCGTGTCAACGTGGCTCCACGAGCACACACGCAGCGGCGACATCCTGCGACTCGGCACTGCTGCGGGCGACTTCGTGCTGCCGGCGGCGACACCGGCGAAACTGCTGCTCCTGAGCGGTGGCAGCGGCATCACACCGGTCATGTCGATGCTTCGCGATCTGGCGGCGCATGACGCGATTCACGACGTCGTGTTCGTCCACCATGCGCGCAGTCGCGACGACGTCATCTTCGGCGAAGAGCTCAACGAGCTCGCCGTGCGACACGCCGGGCTGCGTCTCGTCCTTTGCCTCGACGACGAGCCGTCGGCCCCGCGTGGCTTCGAAGAAACGCGCTTTGCCAATCTGGTCCCCGACTTTGCAGAGCGCTCGACCTTCCTTTGTGGTCCTGGGCCGCTCATGGATCGGGCCGAGAGGCTCTGGGAGAGCGTCGGCGCGTCAGAACTGCTCGAACGCGAAAGCTTCGCCCCAACGACCGCGCCGGCGCCAATGGTGTCGTCGGTCGAGGGTGTGCGAGTTCGGCTCGCGCGCTCGGACCGAACCGTCGCCGCCAAGGGCCAAGGGACACTCCTCGAGCAGCTCGAGCGCGTCGGCGAGAGCCCGGCACACGGCTGCCGCATCGGTATTTGCCACAGCTGCAAGTGCCGTAAGCAGACCGGCACGGTGCAAAATCTCGTCACCGGCGAGGTTTCGAGTGAACCCGACCAGGAGATTCAGCTGTGTATTTCGGTGCCCCGCTCCGACCTGGAGCTGGACCTTTGAAAGGAAGTTCAATGACGACTCAGAGCAAAAGCCTGACGCGTGAAGAGGCCGATGCTTTCGGCCGGGAGCTCGACGCTCTCCGACAGGAGGTCATCGCCGACCTCGGCAAGCGCGACCTCGAGCACATCCGCCAGGTCATTCGCACGGCGAACCGCAGCGAGGCGGCCGGCCGTCTGCTCCTCCACTTCGGTTTCGGACCGCTGAGCTTCGTGCTCGGCACGAGCGCCCTCGGCTTGTCGAAGATCCTCGAGAACATGGAGATCGGGCACAACATCATGCACGGCCAGTACGACTGGACGAGTGACCCCGCGCTCGATTCACAGCGCTACGATTGGGACAACGTATGCACCGGCGACGACTGGCGCCACTCGCACAACTACGAGCACCACACGTTCACCAACATCCTCGGCAAGGACCGCGACATTGGCTATGGCTTCTTGCGCGTAGCGCCCGAGCAACCGTGGCGGCCGGTGCACCTGACGCAGCCAGTCGTTGCCGCGCTATTGGCGCTGTTCTTCCAATGGGGCGTGGGTGCGCACGACCTACGCGTCGACGAGCTGTTCGCCGGAAAGCAGACGCCGGCCGAGTTTGCCAAGCGCGCGCGTCCCTTCGCCACGAAGGCGGGCTGGCAGCTGTTCAAGGACTACGCGTTCTTCCCGGCGCTGGCGCTAGTCAACGCGCCGCGTGTAGCTTTCGGCAACCTGCTCGCCAACGGCACGCGCAACCTATGGACATACGCGGTCATCTTCTGCGGCCATTTTCCCGAGGGCGTGCGCGTCTATACGGAAGACGAGACAGCGAACGAGAGCCGCGGTCAGTGGTACGTTCGCCAGCTCAACGGCTCGGCGAACATCGAGGGGAGCCGCTGGCTGCATGTCCTAACTGGGCACCTGAGTCACCAGATCGAGCATCACATGTTCCCGGACGTCCCTGCCGCGCGATACCCGGAGATGGCTCCCCGCGTGCGCGAGATCTGCGCGCGTTACGGACAAGGCTACAACACGGGGACTTTCGCCCGCCAGTTGAGCAGCGTGATCGGACGCATCGCGCGCCTGTCGCTGCCCGGACCGAAGATGACCGCGAAGGCAACGCGCGTCGTGCCGGAAGAAGCGGCGACCCCGTTGACCTACCGAGCCGCCGCATAGTGGATTGCCCAAAGAATCAACACAACGAGAGGAGAACGCCATGAATGACAAAGAACTATACATGCAGAAGCTGCAAGCTCGGATCGATGGGTGGAAGGCAGACGTCGACAAGTTCAAGGCCAAGGCGTCCGGCGCCAGCGCCGACGTCCAACTCGACATGAACGAGCAGGTCCGGGTGCTCGAAGGCCGTATCGAAGACGGCAAGGCGAAGCTCTCGGAGCTTGGAGAGGCCGGAGAAGATGCATGGGAATCGATCAAAGACGGCGTCGAGTCGGCTTGGGACTCCTTGAAGTCGGCGGCTACTGACGCCGCCGCGAAGTTCAAGAGATGAGCGTTGCACCCCAATCGCTTGCGCCGGAGCTGCGAGTTGTGGATCGGTTCGTCGATCACGGCGCCCCTCTTTCCTTTCGGCAGCTCTGCGCTTCGGTGCTCGAGCCGAAGCCTGACTATTTGGTCCTCGACCTCGACAAGACCACCCACCTCGGCCGCAACCTCGGAGAGCTCCTCGCATGGGAGCTCTGCGCC
Source organism: Polyangiales bacterium (assembly GCA_048550275.1). Lineage (GTDB taxonomy): Bacteria > Myxococcota_A > Polyangia > Polyangiales > Houyiibacteriaceae > SG8-38. The sequence goes on along the minus strand of JBLYYU010000198.1, from coordinate 7,793 downwards.
TACGAGGCCTACGGAGAATCGGAGACGGAGAGGTCGGTCCGCCGCTGGTTTGGCGGGCGGGTGCTCGTGGATTGGGCGAGGCCGGGGCAACTCGTTCGCTACTTGGGATCTGGCGCGCGAAGGTGGGCCCCGACCGGGATTCACTACCTCGTCTGGGGGAAGCTGGCTGCGCGCATCCCCTCGCTTCGGAGGCTCGCTTACCGTCGCTTCGGTGCACATCCGATTTCCGCCGTGCAAGAGCGTCCACAAATGGTCGCACTCAGGCACCTGGCGACGGCGGACAACGCCCTGCTGTCCGAACTGGCACGCAATGTCTGGAGGCGCCACGTAGCCGATCAGGTAATCTCTCGTGAGGACCTCGACTGGGTTCGGGATCAATGCCCTGGCATCGAGATCATTCTGAGCAGCGCCTCACCGAAGTCGATGTTGGATGTAGCGGTCGAGGAGCTTGGCGCAGACCGAGCGACCTACTCCACCGCCAGCCGAATCAATAGCGGGAAGGCCAAGATCGAACAGCTTCGCGAAATCTGCCCCCGGCTTTTTGCTCCGGGTGTCAACGTGGTGGCCATCACCGATACGAGCTACGGCGAAGACCATTGCTGGACCGAACATTTCTCCTGTGTCGTCGACATCAATAGCCCTACGCCGTTTTCGCCGATTGTCCCGCAAGCGTCGCCCGCCCGTGCAGTTCATTCGGCAACCGTGCTCACTCGCGAAGAACAGCGAGGTCGAAGCAATGGAGACGCAGACTATTTCGACGCGCGCAGAAACGGTCACGTGCCAAGAGCGAAGATCGAGCTCGATCTCGAGGGACTACGCACGCGGCTCGGCGATCTGCTGGCTGAGATCAATCAACTAGCGGAGCGCGGCCGCACGCTTCCGAGACAATGGGAAGTGGCGCACACGCTGAACCGGCTCATGGAGTCGTCTCGCGCTCTGCTGACTGCGCCTTAGGCAGCGTTTGCACGCTCGGCCACCACGAAAAACAGCCCCGCCAAGCGGAGCCGCCATCGCCAAATGGAGAGAGATTGCGCCGACTATCGTGAAAGCAAGGGAAGCCAACGGAAGCACGGACGTCTGCGTAGCGCCATGCGGAGTCCACTTCGATGCTACGGGGACGACGTGGGCTGTCCATAATGGACACAAGACTGATCTAGACCTCGATTACGTCTGAATTTTTTGGCGGTCCCAACTGCTCCGGGGACGGCGACGGGAAATTCGATGCATCGCGGAGGGGCTGCAACGAACAGCTACGTCCGATCGGCGCAGACCTATTCGAGTCGCCGGGCGCCTAGTCGGTCAAGCCAGAGGTCATCGACCCTGTCGGGCTAACAAAGAAGAGACTGTGACCGTCGTGGTGCGCGATCCTGGCGTCGTTTGGGCAGGAGCAAAAACTCACTGGGTTTCCGCAGTTGCAAAGTCCGCAACGTGTCTTAGTGGCGGAACCACACATCTCAATGTGAGCGATTTCAGCACCGCTCTAAGCACGTATTTGCCTGCGAACGGCGACGAGCAGATCTTGTTTGAGCGCGGCGAAACGTTCTTCGGTAGCGGGGGGACTTTCGGATTCTTACCAGGGTACAAGAAGGTGCTGATTGAAGCGTACGGATCGGGAGCCAAGCCAAAGATTGCGCTGAGCTCTGGGGGATCATTGCTTGGCGCAGGCTGCGACCAAGCTAGTGCCGACGATTTCGCTCCACAAGACGCACGGTTGATGAACATCAATATCGAGGGCTCTCGCGCTCGTACGATCTCCAGCGGCAGTGACTCAGACTCCAGCAACAGAAACCTCACCTACGCAGCCAGGCGGAGCGCCTTTTGCGGAAATACGTTGGGGAGTGTCCAGGACGACGGCTCTGAACACGTTGCACGGATGCAGGGTCTGGAGCGCAACGTGATCCGCCGCAACCATTGGACTGGACCAACGGCGGTGCATCAGATGAAGGCACACGTCACCGGCACCGATGACGAAATCTACATTGGCACAGAGCAGTTCACAATCATCGAGGGCAAACTCTACGAACGAATCGACACTGGGTCTCCATGGAGCCTCGGGCAAGAAAACGGGGTCGCCGCTGATGGCTGTGATTGCCGCGAGTACAACAAAAAGATGCACGTGCTCGGTAATTTATTCCACGATGAAACGGGGTCTGTAAACTCGGGAATCGAGATTCATGGCGACTAATGCCAAGGCAAAGGGCAACATCTGCGCGCTGACGCGGACAGGTGATCAGCAAGACCACAAGTGCATTGCGTTCGATACTCGATGCACCACCGGCGCCACCTTCCCGATTCAGGGGTATCATAGGGCCGTCAACAATCGCGCCCTCTTGGCGCTACTCCGATCGCCGGCGAGACGCCACTTGTGCCTCCCGTCGGCCGGATCCTCGAACACATGACGCGAAGGTGCCGCTAGATGATCTTGAACATGACGACGGCAGACAGCTTGGGTCAGCAGCTACGCAAGCCGCTATTAGACGCACTGGGAAACCGATTTGGAGAATTTCAAGTTTCGATCCTGTCCCAGGCTAGCGCAGTAGCAGACGGGACGACGGTATTTCTGCTCCGCGACCCTGGAGGAGAATCCCGCGCGGTAGTCCTCTGTTCTGCTCCGCTTGCGCCGGACATGGTCGAGCGCACGATGCGCCGCGCGCGCCAAGCAAAAATTATCTTGGGTCCCTCCGCCGGCGCGCACATTCTCGACCCGTTGCTGGAAGGCCGAGTGGGGGAGCTGAGCTTCGCCGCTCTGCCATACTGCAAACAACTGAGCGGTTCTGGGCCTGTTTGGTGGGTGCAGCGTGCCCTGGTCCGTCGGAGGGTTCTGGACTGGTTGTGGTGCATGACCGAGCAAACAGTACGCGACGTTGATCCGACGTGCACCGACCAGAGCTTCGCGGAGCCGCTGCGGCACCTGGCATCTCAAAAGCAGATGGGTGACGCCCTGCAAGCTGCGGCGGAACGCGCTGCCCAGCGCCTCGATACAAGAGCCTGGATGCCCAAGCACGTACTGATGCATGGGGACCTGTGGAAAGGCAACATCCTCATCCGGCCCCAGAGCCTTGCTGGCGAGGAGCGGGGATGGGGCCGTCGCTTCGTGGTCATCGATTGGGCTGGATCGGAAACCCAGGGCTACGCAATCTACGACCTGGTTCGTTGGGCGCAATCTATGGGCCTGAGTGCCGGCAGATTGCGGTTTGAATTGGAGCGGCATTGCCGCGTGCTTCGGTGCGACCCAGCGGATGCGACGGGCTACCTCATGGCCGCACTCGGCCACATTGGACTCGAACTCGAGCACTTTCCGTTCGACAGGTATGCACGAATGGCTGATTCGTGCCTGACAACGCTTCAACTCGCATTGGGGTAGGTCTACCTGCGATGAAGAACGATGCCGCTTCAGAGTCCGGAGCCCCACGCGGATTCGTGCCGCAGTCGGGCAAGACGGCGTTCTGGCGCCTCTGGGACGCGCTTCCTAGGAACGAGGCAGGGATGGCCTCGTGCTCTGGGCTGGACGCAAACGAAAGACAGAAGCTCGTCGCGCTTTATGAAGACGAGAACACGGCGCTCGGCAGATTCCTGGATCGCTACTTGTCTCATTGGAATAGCTAGATGGGCTATACTAGCCGAGCATGGCGAACGTCAGCTTCAAGTATCTGAGACATCGACTGTTCTATTCGACGCTCGCACCGGCGTCCCGATACGCGCGTGACCGTCGAATGAAACAGTTGCTTGCCCGGATGAAGGTGGCTCCAGGCCACCGGATCATCGACCTCGGGGGCATGCCAGAAACATGGGCAGGGATCGACATCCCGCTCGAGCTGACGTTGCTAAACAGGCCCGGCACGTCGTTCGGAGATCTGCCCTCACAACATAAGATCGACGTGATCGAAGGCGATGCGTGCGATGTGCCTCAGTTTGGAGCGGATTCCTTTGACATGGCGTTCAGCAACAGCGTGATTGAGCATGTCGGGGATGACTCACAGCAGGACCGATTTGCGGCTGAAGCGAGGCGACTCGGCAGATCCTATTGGGTTCAGACGCCCGCGATTTGGTTTCCGATCGAGCCTCACACGGGCATGCCGTTCTGGTTCTTGTACCCAGAGCGACTCCGTCAACACGTGATTGAGGGTTGGCGCAAGAAGCTGCCGGCCTGGACCGAGATGGTCGAGGAGACCCGCGTTTTGTCGCGCGGCAGGATGGAAGCACTCTTCCCCGACGGGCAGATCTTCGTCGAACGACTGGGGGGCATCCCGAAGTCGTACTGCGCCTACCGCGTTCGATAGTCGGTGCGATTGCCTCTTAGCCTATCGGGCCCATGCGGAGAATCATGTCAGAACGAGGTGCACGCATCGGGCGCGAAGCTGAAAGGGCGCTCGTAATGATGTTCGAAAAGGCCACGCGATTGCATTCGCGCAACATGAGGTCGCGGTAGCGTCCGACCAACGCGTCTGTGACCTTGCCTGGATCACCGTAGACCGATGAGCATAGCCGAAACAAACGCTCCTTCAGGTTCGGGGCCCAGGCGACATTACATCTAGCTCCGCGAAACTTGGCTCTCGGCCTGAGCCCAATGGACCAATAGAGCGCAGCCGACCCGACGTGGGCCAGCACATGGGCAGCCCAAGAGCGATGGCAACCAGGGCAGAACTATTCCTCCGGAGCAATGCGGATTTCTGCGCATCGCTGAAGATCGCTTAGCGGACGCAGGGAGAACGACTTGCCGAAATCTGCCGGCATCTCGGTCCCGCCGGTACAACGAAAAACAGCCCCGCAAAGCGGAGCCGCAATCGCCAGATGGAGCGGGAAATGAGATTCGAAATCGTTCGCTTCGAAAGCGACACTTCGACCTCACCCGCGTTTGGCCGTGCGCATCCGCGGTTTCGGTCCGCCTATCTTTGGAATCGTTTCGTTCATCTCCAGGTAGTGGTGACGGAAGACGTCGCCTAGCTCCGCGAACCACGCCGCTTTCGCGGAGCTTGCGCGCCACTGGAACGTCAGCGTGCGCCCCGGGGGCTGGCTGCCGAAGCTGCGGGCGACGATGCCCTGGCCGGGGCGCACTTCCGTTCTCAGCGCGCTGGCAGGCAGGAGCGTGGGGCCAAGGCCGCTTTCGACCATCCTCGTGAGCGTCGAGACGCTCGCCGCCTCTACAGAGGTTGCAGGCGGGAGCCCGGCGGCTGCACACACCTCGATAGCTTGGTCCCGCAGGCAGTGACCGTCCTGCATCAAGATGAGGCTCTCACCGGCGATCTCCGCAGGCGTCACAGCTCGCTTGAGCCCGAGAGCGTGCCCGGCGGGCGCAACGAGCACGAAGGGTTCGAAGACGAGGTCGGGTCCAGCCAGGCCCGCATCGTCGAAGGGGCGGGCGAGCAGACCAAGGTCGATGCCGCCGCTTCGGAGCTCTTCGAGGAGCGTTTCGGTTTGAAGCTCCTGGATGGCGTAGGCGACTTCTGGGAATCGGCGGCGCAGTTTGGCGAGAAGGCCGGGCAGTCCGTAGGGCGCGATCGTCGGAATCACGCCGAGACGGATTGTAGCCTGTTGATCATGGGCTGCGTCGACCAGCTCGTCGGCGTCGGCGAGCAATCTCCGCGCGCGCCGCACCACCTCTTCGCCCACGTCCGTGACGATGACCTTGGGACGTGTACGCTCGAAGAGCTCGACGCCGAGCGCGTCCTCCACGGCCCGCACCTGCTTGCTGAGCGCGGGCTGGCTGACCGCACAGCGTTTCGCGGCCTCTACGAACCGGCCGCTATCCGCGATGGCAACGATGTATTCGAGTTGGCGAAGGGTGAGGATGCATAACCTTGAGTTATTGATTGGATGAAATCAATGTCTTTGATGAATGCCCCTGCCGGGCCTAGGTTCGGTCTTATAGATACAGTCACAGATCCGAGGAGCTAGCGATGAACAGCGAAGCAAAATGCCCAGTGATGCACGGCCCCGCTCGACAGAAGGCCGGGGCGTCCACCGCGAACCAGCACTGGTGGCCGAACCAGCTGAATCTGAAACCGCTCCACCAGCACGCGCCGGCGGAGAACCCAATGGGCGAGTCGTTCGACTACGCGTCCGCGTTCCGGGCGCTCGACTATGGGGCGGTGAAAAAGGACCTCGCGGTTCTGATGACGGACTCGCAGGACTGGTGGCCGGCGGACTACGGCCACTACGGCCCGCTCTTCATTCGTATGGCTTGGCACAGCGCGGGGACCTACCGCATCAGCGACGGGCGCGGAGGCGCGGGTTCGGGGACGCAGCGCTTCGCGCCGCTCAACAGTTGGCCGGACAACGGCAACCTCGACAAGGCACGGCGCCTCCTTTGGCCGATCAAACAGAAGTACGGCGCATCGCTCTCGTGGGCCGACCTGATGATCCTCGCTGGCAATGTCGCGCTCGAAACGATGGGCTTCAAGACCTTCGGTTTCGCCGGCGGCCGAGAAGATGTGTTTGCGCCCGAAGAAGACATCTACTGGGGCCCCGAGGCAGATTGGCTTGGCGACGAGCGGTATACCGGAGATCGCGAGCTGGAGAGTCCCCTTGCCGCCGTGCAGATGGGTCTGATTTACGTCAACCCGGAAGGCCCGAACGGCAACCCCGATCCGGTCGCATCCGGAAGGGACATTCGCGAGACCTTCGCACGCATGGCGATGAACGACGAAGAGACCGTCGCGCTCGTCGCCGGCGGTCACACCTTCGGCAAGGCCCACGGCGCGGGCGATGCAGACCTCCTCGGCCCCGAGCCCGAAGGCGCACCGATCGAAGAGCAGGGCCTCGGCTGGAAGAGCACCTTTGGCAGCGGCAAAGGCGGCGACACGATCACGAGCGGCATCGAAGGCGCTTGGAAGCCCAACCCCACACAATGGGACAACGGCTACTTCGACGTGCTCTTCGGCTACGACTGGGAGCTCGTGAAGAGCCCTGCCGGCGCTCACCAGTGGCAGGCAAAGGATGTCGCCAAAGAGCACATGGTCGTCGACGCACATGACCCATCGAAGAAGCACGCGCCGATGATGACGACAGCAGACCTCGCGCTTCGGTTCGACCCGGCGTACGAGCCCATCGCACGTCGGTTCCACGAGGACCCGGACGCGTTCGCCGATGCATTCGCGCTAGCATGGTTCAAGCTCACGCATCGCGACATGGGTCCGCGTGCTTGCTACCTAGGCCCCGAGGTGCCCGAGCAGGAGCTCATCTGGCAGGATCCGGTTCCGCCTGTCGATCACCCGCTCGTCGATGATGCGGACGTGGCAGCCCTCAAGGCGAAGGTCCTCGAATCCGGCTTGACCGTTTCCGAGCTCGTCTCCACCGCGTGGGCGTCGGCCTCGACCTTCCGAGGAAGCGACATGCGTGGCGGTGCGAACGGCGCGCGAATTCGGCTCGAGCCGCAGAGAAGCTGGGCCGTCAACCTGCCGGCCCAACTCGAGAAGGTGCTCGCCGCACTCGGGGAAGTTCGAACCGAGTTCAACACGGGCAACAAGAAGATCTCTCTTGCAGACCTCATCGTGCTCGCCGGTTCGGCCGCCGTCGAGAAGGCTGCGAAGGACGCAGGCGTCGACGTGGAGGTTCCCTTCGCTCCGGGTCGTACGGATGCATCCGAGGAGCAGACAGACGTGCAATCATTCGCGGTGCTCGAGCCGAAGGCCGACGGGTTCCGGAACTACCTCGCCGAAGGTCAGAGCCGTCCTGCCGAAGATCACCTTCTCGATCGCGCCCAGCTGCTGACGCTCAGCGCTCCGGAGATGAGCGTGCTCGTCGCCGGCATGCGCGTTCTCAACGCCAACGCTGATGGTTCGTCGCACGGTGTG
>JBLYYU010000197.1:0-13298 GCA_048550275.1 Polyangiales bacterium | reverse complement strand
GCTCTTCGACCTTCTCGGCTACCACATGAAGGCAAATCCGAAGTACGGTTCGGAGAAGAAGGGGCAACCGACGACCTACTATCTGTCGGCGGCGCCCGAGCCGATCAAGATCAACTGCGAATACTTCTATGTGGACGTGGTGCTTTCGCCCGATCCAAACGTGTTCGGCCACACCAACGCGCTTGCCGGCCTCAAAGAAGGCGGGGTGTTCATCATCCAGAGCGACAAAGGTTCGCCCGAAGAGATGTGGGAGAGCATTCCGGCCACGTATCAGAAGATCATCATCGAGAAGAAGATCCAGGTGTACTACTTGGACGCATTCAGAATCGCGCGCGAGGAGGCGACCGATCCCGAGCTTCAGCTTCGGATGCAGGGGATCGCGTTTCAGGGGGCATTCTTCGCCGCCTCGCCCGTGATCAAGCGCGCGGGGTTGGACGAAGAACAGCTCCTCGACGCCATCCACGATCAGCTTCAGGAAAAATTCGGCTCGAAGGGACAGCGTGTCGTCGAGGACAACGTCCGAGTCGTGAAGCGCGGCTTCGACGAGCTGCACCAACTGGTTCCGGGCTCACTCAGCAAGGCCGACGGCGCCGGTGGGCGGCGGCAGCTTCCCGTCATGATGAAGTCCTTGCCGCAGAGCAAGGCGCCCATGAGCGACATCCATCGTTTCTGGGAGCAAACCGGCAGCTTCTACGCGCGCGGCATGGGCAACGACAACCTCACGGACCCGTTCATCGGGCTCGGCGTGATGCCCCCTTCGACCGCCCTCTTCCGGGACATGACGGGGATCCGCTTCGACCATCCCGAATGGGTGCCAGAGAACTGCACCGCCTGCGGAAGTTGCTACACGGTCTGTCCCGACACCGCCTTGCCAGGTCTCGTGAACGAGGTGGGCCAGGTGTTCGACACGATCGTGAACCGGGTGCGAAAGAACGGGCACGGCGCCTCGATTCGGCACCTGCCGAAAGCGGCGAAGGAGATGGAGCGCAATCTGCACGGCCTCTTCAAGGAGTCGAAGGAGAGCGATTCGGTGGCCGTGCTGATGGACCAGGCAATGGCTCAGACGCTGGAGCAGAGCGAGCTTCAGGGGCCGGACAAGGAGGCGCTCGCGAAAGAGCTCGACCTCTTCAAGGAAGAGCTCAACGGCTTCCAGTTCGCGCTGACGCGACCGCACTACACTTTGCCTGAGAAGGACCAGCCGGGGAGCGGCGGCCTTCTTTCGATCACGGTCAACCCGTACACCTGCAAGGGCTGCATGGAGTGCGTCGAGGTCTGCAATGACGATGCGCTGCGACCGATCCGGCAGACGCCGGATTCGGTGCAGCTTCTCCGGGACAACTGGGACATCTGGACCGACCTTCCGAGCACGCCGAAGAAATACATTCGCGTGGACGACATCGAAGAAGGAGTCGGTGCGCTCGAGACTATTCTCCTCGACAAGTCGAACTACCTGCCGTTCACCAGCGGCGACGGAGCGTGCCTCGGCTGCGCGGAGAAGACCTCGCTTCACCTCTTCATCGCGACGGTGGAAGCGCTGATGCAGCCGCGCATCGAGAAGCACCTCGCGCGCGTCACCGAGCTCATCGGCCAACTGAAGAAGCACATCCAGCTTCGGCTGGCGGGTGAAATCAACGTGAGCGACCCCGAAGTCATGGCGAAGGTCGTCGACGACATCGGCGACAAGGACGTGACCCTCGCCGGGATAGCGGCGCGGATGGAGAGCATGGAGGGCAGCCATCCGATCGATCAGGAATGGCTCAAGCGAATGACCGCGCTGGTGGCGAAGCTCGAGAACCTCAAGTGGAAGTACGTCGAAGGCACCACGGGCCGCGGCCGGACCAGCATGGGGATGATCAACAGCACGGGCTGCACCTCGGTTTGGGGCAGCACGTACCCGTTCAACCCCTACCCCTTCCCCTGGGCCAACCACCTCTTCCAGGACAGCCCGTCGATGGCGATGGGCATCTTCGAGGGGCACATGGCCAAGATGGCCGAGGGCTTCAGGGCGATCCGGAGGGCGGAGCTCGAGCTGGAAGACAAGTACCGCCCAGCGGAGCACGACGAGTTCCTCACGTACTTCAACTGGCATCAGTTCACCGACGAGGAATGGGAGCTCTGCCCGCCGGTCGTCGCGGTGGGCGGCGACGGCGCGATGTACGACATCGGCTTTCAGAACCTCTCCCGCGTGCTCGCATCTGGCATGCCGATCAAAGTCTTGGTGGTGGACACGCAGGTGTACTCGAACACCGGCGGCCAGGCCTGCACCTCGGGCTTCATCGGCCAGGTCTCGGACATGGCCCAGTACGGAAAGGCAATTCAGGGCAAGCAGGAGCCGCGAAAGGAGATCGGGCTCATCGGGATGGCGCACCGTACTTCGTACGTGATGCAGAGCACCATCGCGCACCCGAGCCATATGATCGAAGGCTTCATCCGGGGGCTGAAGACGCGTCGGCCTGCGCTCTTCAACCTCTACAGCACTTGCCAGCCCGAGCACGGCATCGGCGACGACATGAGCTCGGCGCAATCGAAGCTCGCGGTCGAGTCGAGGGCGTACCCGCTCTTCCGGTACGACCCCGACGCGGGCAAGAAGCCTGAGGAGTGCTTCGACCTCGAAGGCAACCCGCAGATGGACCAGGACTGGCCGACGTACACCATCAAGTACCAGGACGACGGAGTCGAAAAAGAGATGGATCTCCCGCTGACCTTTGCGGACTTCGCGATCACCGAGGGCCGGTTCCGGAAGCAGTTCCGGGTCGCGCCGCGAGACACCTGGAACGAGAACATGGTGCCGCTCGCCGAGTTCCTCGATCTCGATGCGGACGAGCGCGAAGGCGCGTTTCCTTACGTCTGGATGGTCGACCGCGATCAGCAGCTCACCCGGCTGCTCGTCGCCGAGCCGATCGTCCAGTCCTGCGAAGACCGGCGCGACTTCTGGACCATGCTTCGATCGCTCGCCGGCGAGGATCGGCCCTCGTCCGAGGCGATCGTCGATGAGGCGCGCCAGGACGTGGTCGGGAAGATCATGAGCGGGCTGATGCAGATGGCCGGTGGGTCCGGTGAAGGCTTGGCTGCCTTGGTTGGAGGCGACGCTCCCGAAGGCGCGGCGCCTCCTCAGGCGGCGGGCGGCGATTACCTGGCGCCGTGGATCGACACGGCCGAGTGCACGACCTGCGACGAGTGCACTCAGCTCAACTCGAAGATCTTCGAATACAACGCGGACAAGAAGGCGGTGATCAAGAACGCCGAGGGGGGGCCTTACAAGGACCTCGTCAAGGCAGCGGAGCGATGCACTGCCCGGGTCATCCACCCTGGCCTGCCGAGGAATCGAAGCGAGAAGGGCATCGACAAGTGGATCGCCCGAGGCGAGAAGTACAACTGAGGAACGGCGGGGCATGAGGCTTCTGGGGCTCAAGACATTCCGGCACGGCGTTCACCCGCCGGAATCGAAGGACGAGACGAGTGGCTTAGCCATTCGGCGGTTCCCCTTCGCGCCCGTGCTCATCGTTCCGCTCGTTCAACACATGGGCGCGCCGTCGATTCCCGAAGTCGAGGAAGGGCAGGAAGTCGGCCGGGGCCAGCGCATTGCGCGCGCGGATGGATTCATGTCCGTGTCGATGCACGCTCCGGCGTCGGGGCTGGTGCGAAGGATCGCGCTCGCGCCGAGCATCACCGGGCGGATGGTGCCGGCTGTCTACCTCGAGCCGTTTCCTGGATCGACCCAGGAGGTCGAGGAAGGCACGCCCTGCCCGCTCGACACCTCCACGCCCGACGAAATCATCGCGGCCATTCAAGACGCCGGCGTGGTCGGTCTTGGCGGCGCCGCCTTTCCAACGCACGTGAAGCTCAAGGTGCCTGAGGGCAAGTACGTCGACACGTTGATCATCAACGGCGTCGAGTGTGAGCCCTTCCTGACGACAGACCATCGGGTGATGCTCGAGCAGGCCGACGACATCTACATGGGGATTCGCTACCTGCTCAAAGTGAGCGGAGCAAAGAAGGTCATCATCGGGGTCGAAGCCAACAAGCGTGACGCGGCCGATCACCTTCGGGCGAAATTCCCGGACGATTTGGACGGCTCGGTCGAAGTGCTTCAGGTGAAGTACCCGCAAGGAGCCGAGAAAATGCTGTTCGCCGCCCTCCTCGGTCGGGAAGTCCCGTCGGGTGGGCTGCCGTTGGACGTCCACGCGCTCTGTTGCAACGTGGCGACCACCGCCGAGATCGGCCGTTTGTTGCCGCGCGGACAGGGGATTCAGGAGCGCGTGATCACGGTGACCGGACCCGCCGTGAAGAAGAAGGGCAACTACCGGATTCCGATTGGGACGCCGTTGCGCTTCTTGCTGGAGCAGGTCGGCGTCGAGGATGACGTGAACCGGGTGTTCCTTGGGGGGCCGATGATGGGCGGCGCGGCGTCGAGCTTGGATATTCCCATCACCAAAGGGACGTCAGGGGTCACGGCGTTCACCGACACGGCGGCAGAGCGGACTCACAGCCGGGTCTACCCTTGCATCCGTTGCGGCTATTGCGTCGACGCCTGCCCGATCTTCTTGAACCCGTCGCTTCTCGGGAGGCTGGCATCCAACGAGGAGCACGCCGTCATGGCCGAGCAGCACAATCTCATGGACTGCTTCGAGTGCGGCTCCTGCTCTTTCGTCTGCCCCTCGCACATCCCATTGGTGCAGCAGTTTCGCGCGGCCAAGGCCGCGGTGCGCAAAGCGAAAGCAGGGGCGGCCTGATGGCGAAGCAAGGGAAGACTCTCGAGATCCGCACCTCGCCGCACATTCTCAGCGGGTACAGCGTCGACGCGATCATGTTCAACGTGGTGTTGGCCCTGCTGCCGGTGACGGGTTTTGCCGTGTACGCCTTCGGGCTCGCGGGCTTGCTGACCATCAGTATGGCGGTCGCCTCCTGCGTCCTCACCGAGCATCTGATCTGCGTCGCGTCGGGAAAACCGACTACGGTCGGCGATTGGTCGGTGACGATCACCGGCTTGCTCTACGGCCTCACGCTCCCGCCGAGCCTTCCCTTGTGGATGGTCGCCGTGGGCGGGATGATCTGCGTCGCGCTTGGAAAGGCGCTCTTCGGCGGCCTCGGATACAACACCTTTAACCCGGCGCTGGTCGGCCGGGCGGTGCTCCAAGCCGCCTTCCCGGTGGCGATGACGAGCTGGATCCCGAGCTTCGCGGCGAGCCGCTTCTCGTCGCTGCCGATGTCGACACTGACCCTGCCGTTCACTGAGCCCCAATACGACGCGATCACCAGCGCCACCCCGCTGGCGCTCTGGAAGTTCAATCAGGAGGCGACGTCGGCCGCCGACTTGGCGATGGGGTTCATCAGCGGATCGGCGGGCGAGACCTCGACGGTCTTGATCTTGCTCGGCGGGGCGTATCTCGTCGCGCGGAACATGATGAACTGGCGGATTCCGGTATCGATCTTCGCCACCGTGTTCGTGTTTAGCGGCGCGCTTCACCTGGCAGACCCGACGCGCTACGCATCGCCGCTCTTCATGCTCTTGTCGGGCGGGCTGATGCTCGGCGCCGTGTTCATGGCCAGCGACATGGTGGGCTCGCCGATGACTTCGCGCGGCTGTTACCTCTACGGAGCCCTCATCGCCATCGTGACGGTCGTGATCCGCACCTGGGGTGGGCTCCCGGAAGGCGTCATGTACGCGATCCTCCTCGGCAACGCGGTCACGCCGCACCTCGATCGATGGGCGCGGCCCACGGTGTACGGCACGAGGGGCAAGGAGGCGACGTCGTGAGCCACGCCGAGCTAGCGAGTCGCCCCGCCCCACCGAGCACCTGGCACATGTATCGGGCCATGGTGGGGGTCGGCGTCTTCTGCGGGCTTCTGATCGTCTCGGTGTTCCAGGTGACGCTACCGATGATCGAGCGGAACAAGGCCGAGGCCCTTCGGGAGGCGATCTTTCAAGTTCTGCCGGAGGCAAACGCGAGCACGACGTTTCGACTCGCTGAGTCCGGTGGGTTCGAACCCCTCGAAGGCGACGGCGCGGGCGAGGAGCTCGTCTACGCAGGGTACGACGATGCTGGAACACTCGTGGGTCTAGCGGTCGAAGCTCAGGGCATGGGCTATCAGGACGTGATCGCGCTGATCTACGGCTACTCGTTCGCGAAGGATGCCATCACGGGGATCCGGGTGCTCGAAAGCAAGGAGACGCCCGGCCTCGGAGACAAGATCGAAACCGACCCGGAGTTCCTGCAAAACTTCGAGCGCCTCGATGCGACGCTCCGGGACGACCAGTCCGGGCTCGCAAACCCGATCGTCCCGGTGAAGCACGGCGACAAGACAGAACCTTGGCAGATCGACGGAATCACCGGGGCCACGATTTCGTCGGTCGCCATCGCGGACATCCTCAACACGAGCGCCGAGCGCTGGGTGCCGCGCATCCGGAAGGGCCTCGGCGAGCTCCAAGGAGGCGACTGAACCATGGCGGCCGCAACAAAAACTAGCACCGACGAGTTCCTCAAGGGCCTGTGGAAGGAAAACCCGGTCTTTGTGCAGGTGCTCGGGATGTGCCCGGTGCTCGCCGTCTCGAACACGGCGCGCAATGCGCTCGCCATGGGGCTTGCCACCATGTTCGTGCTCGTGATGTCGAACATCGTGGTCTCGTCGCTCCGGAAGTTCATCCCCAAGCAGGTACGGATCGCGACCTACATCCTGATTATCGCGACTTTCGTCACGGTGGTGGATTACGTCATTCAGGCTGTGAGCTTGGATCTGTACAAGGCGCTCGGCGCATTCATCTCGCTCATCGTGGTGAACTGCCTGATCCTCGGCCGCGCAGAGGCGTTCGCGTCGAAGAACACGATCGGTCGCTCGATCATGGACGGCCTCGGCATGGGCATTGGCTTCGCCTTCGCCCTGCTCTGCCTCGGAGCGGTCCGCGAGATTTTCGGGAAAGGAACCCTGTTCGGGGTGCAGCTCTTCCACGACGCGTTTCAGGACTGGGTGGTGATGATCCTGCCGAGTGGTGGCTTCTTCACCCTCGGCGCCTGGCTCCTACTCTTCAACTGGCTGAAGCAGCGCAAAGAGAAAAAGCAGACGGCGGCCTTGGCCCTCAGCGAGGAGACGATCTGATGGCTGAAGAATCGCTCTGGACGATTTTCATCAACGCCTCATTGGTGAACAACTTCGTGTTCGCGTACTTCCTCGGCATCTGTCCGTTCCTCGGGGTGTCGGCGAAGCTCGAGACGGCAAGCCGGATGGGCGCGGCGGTGACCTTCGTCATGTTGGTGAGCTCGATTTGCGCCTTCGGGATTCAGTTGCTCTTGGTGGCGATCGACGCGCCGTACCTGAAGCTGATTTCGTTCATCGCCGTCATCGCGTCCACGGTGCAGCTCGTCGAGATGTTCATCAAGAAGGTCAGCCCGGCGCTCTTCCGCGCTCTCGGGATCTTCCTCCCGCTCATCACCACGAATTGCGCCATCCTGGGCCTGGCGCTGTTTCAGACGAACAAGGGGTACAGCTTCACGCAGTGCATCGTGTACGCGCTCGGAGCTGGGGCCGGGTTCACGCTGGCGCTCGTCCTCATGGCCGGGCTTCGTGAGAAGCTCGAGCTTGCTGAGGTACCGGACGTGACAAAGGGGACCGCCATGGCGGTGATGATCGCCGGCCTGCTTTCGGTCACCTTCATGGGCTTCGGCGGGCTGGGAGGTTAGACGAGATGATTTACCACTACATCATCGGTGTTGGCGCGGTCCTAGTCATTTCCGTGGCCTGGCTCGCCGTGCAGCGGGCATGGAAGCGCTCTTTCCCCGACGCCCTGGCCGACCCGGACGCTCTGGCCGGACGCAGCGGCTGCCACGGCTGCCACGAATCAAAAGATTGCCATCAGAGGCTCGAAAGCGGAGCCTGCAAGACCAAGGAGACACCATGAACAGCGCGGCGACCCACCTCGAGGACTACGACACCGAGCACCGGTTCCAAGCCACGGTGGTTTCGAGCGAACGAATCACGGCGGACGCGTCCGAAGCGGAGGTTCGAGAGCTCACCCTGGACATACAGAAGCCCGGCTTCGCGCTCCAGCTCGGCCAGAGCATCGGCGTGCTGGCCCCAGGGGAGGAGAAGTTCGGTCAGGAACACCACTTCCGTCTTTACAGCGTGGCGGATCTTCCCGAACCCGGCGCGAACGGCCTTCCGCGAATCAAGATCGCCGTACGTCGCTGCAGCTACGTCGACAAGTACAGCGGCGAACAGTACCCGGGAATCGCGAGCAACTACCTCTGCGATCGCGTCGCAGGAGACAGCATCACGATGGCGGGGCCGTACGGACTGGCCTTCGAAGTGCCGGAGGAGATGGACGCGAATCTGATCCTGATCGGTACTGGAACGGGCATCGCGCCGTTCCGCGCCTTCGTTAAGCACTTATATAAGAACGTGCCGGACTGGCGCGGGACGATCAACCTGTTCTACGGCGCCCGAAGCGGCCTCGAGCTCCTCTACATGAACGACGAGCGAGACGACTTCACGCAGTACTACGACCGCGACACGTTTAATGCCTTCAAGGCGCTCAGCCCGCGACCGAAGTGGTCGGACAAGATCGACTGGGACGGCGCCATCGCCGAGCGCGGCGAAGAGCTTTGGAAGCTGCTCGGGCAACCGAACACGTACGTTTACGTCGCCGGTCTCGAAAAGATGCGCGGCGAGCTGGACAACGCATTCAGTGAGATCGCAGGCTCAGAGCAAAAATGGGCGCGGCGCAGGGCCGAGCTGAGCGCGGGCGGGCGCTGGGTGGAGTTGCTGTACTAGGACGCGCTATTCGTCCCAGAGTGTTTCTGGGGAGTAGGTTTCGCCGAGGAACCAGAAGCTCCCGTCGACGTTGCGCTTGTGTTGGTCGAGGCCCGAGATCGCGGTCATGTCCGCTGCGGTGAGGGTCAGGTCGGCGGCCGCCCAGTTCTCTGCGATGCGTGCTGGGTTGACCGACTTGGGAATCACGCTCGTGCCGCGCGCGACGGCCCAGGCGATCAGAACCTGGCCGGTGGTGGCGCCGCGGGCTTCAGCGATGGCGGCGATACTGGGGTTCTGGAGGAGGGGGACCTCGTCGCGGCGACCCATCATGGCGGCGGAGTCCGGGGAACCGAGGGGCGAGTATGCCGTGACGACGACGCCGAGCGCTTTGCAGGCGTCGACGAGTGCGTCTTGCTGAAGGTAGGGGTGGAGCTCGACTTGGTTGGCAGCGGGCGGTTCGCCGGTGGCGGCGGTGACCTTTTCGATCATCCCTTTGCTGAAATTCGAGACGCCGGCGTTTCGCGTGAGGCCCTGCCCGGCGACCTCGAGCATCGACGCCCAGGTGGACTCGAGCGGCAGCTCCGAGAGTGAAATGAAATCCTCGGGCCCGCTTGGAAGGGCGACGCCGTGTCGGAGCGCGACCGGCCAGTGGATGAGATAAAGGTCGAGGTAGTCGAGGCGGAGCTTGCGGAGGCTGGTTTCGAGCGCCGGACGAACTTGATCGGGGGCGTGAGAGTCGTTCCAGAGCTTGCTGGTGACCCAGACATCTTCGCGCTCGGCGTCGCCGGCCGAGAAGGCATCGCTCAGCGCGCGGCCGACTTCCTCTTCGTTCTGGTAAATGGCGGCGCAGTCGATGTGCCGGTAGCCGAGCTCCAGGGCGGAGCGCACCGCCCCGTACACCTCGTTCGGCTCCGACTTCCAGGTCCCGAGGCCGAGCGCCGGCATCTCGTCTCCACCCCGTAGCTTCAGCGTCTTCATGCCTGCCTCCTAGCGATTTCCCCTGGGTGTGACAATTCGCCTCGAGATCGATAACGTCATGCGCGACGGGAGGCGACTGCTGATGACCATAGTGAGACTGACTGCATTCGCAATGGCGATGATGTGGCTTGGCTGTGCACGCACGGAGCCGATTCAGATGAAAGGGCTCGAGGACACCCGCCTCTCGGACGGAACTTGCCCGACGATTCATTGCGACACCTATCAATCCGATGCCCTGGCACTCCGCGGGCCCGAGGCGCCAACGCAAACGCTGGGCGATGACACGATCGACCATCTCTGGTCCTCGCCGATCGCCGGGGGCATCCTCGACTACCAGTATCCGGACGGGACGACGGTGTTCTGGGTCTCCCAAGTCGACCGGATCATGAAACTCCGCCTCGACGGGAAGAATCGGCTTCAGAAGATCACGGAGCTGCCGCTCGAACCGAAGAAGTTTCCGCGATTTTCGCCCGAGGACATGCAGCGCGTCGTCGCGAAGCTCGACGCAACTGCCGTGGGCACCGAGGAATACGACGAGCTCGCGGAGGAATGGAACGGCTACCAAATCGAGGGTCTTCGAGCGTACTACGCGATGGTGAGCAACAAGGGCATTCTTTACGTGAGCAATCGGAACGGCGTCGTGGCGTACGGGGACGCAGAGCCTGGAAACCCCGACTCGAAGATCGTGAAGCTCGGACAGTATGTCTTCGAAAAGATGAAGCTTCAGCTTCGGCTCAAGATGCCGCTTCCGATCATGATCGGGATGAACGTCACGCCCGATGGGCGCATCATCGCGGTGACCATCGATGGCACGGTGGTCGCCATCGAGCCGGACTTGAGTGACGCGGTGTACTACACGCTGACAGACGAGCAGATCTGGAACAGCATCGCGGTCGACGAGAACGGCGGTGTGTACGTGCCGGGGACTCGGAAGCTGCACAAGCTGGTCTGGAAGGACGGGCAGTTCAGCGACGACCCAAAGGACGGAGCCTGGGTCGAGGCATATGAAATCGGCTCGCTCGACGAGACCTTGCGGGCGGAGCGAGGCTCGGGGACGACCCCGGCGCTCCTCGGCGGGCCAGATGAAGCGGAGAAGTTCGTCGTGTTCGCGGACGCGGCCAACGTGAACAACCTGATTCTCTATTGGCGGGACGAGATCCCGGCCGACTGGCAGCAGATCCCCGGCACGAGCAGCCGGCGTATCGCTGGGCTTCTCCCAGTGAACTTCGGCGACCCCGCGCTCGACAACTCGTACTCCGAGAACTCGGCCACGATTTTCGACTACGGCGCGGTGCTCGCGAACAATCAGGTCAAGACCAACGAAAAGATGTGGCTCGACGTGCAGCTCAAGATGAAGGACCCGGCGCGGACCCCTTCCGGCATTCAGAAGTTCCAATGGGACAAGGAAAAGCGAGAGTGGAAGGTCGCCTGGACCCGGCCCGACGTGTCGAGCCCGAACAGCACGCCGGTGGTCACGACCGAGAACCGGCAGCTTCACACCGTCGGGCTCAAGGACGGGGTCTGGACGATGCAGACGCTCGACTGGGACACGGGGGAGACGCGAGCGGTCTACACGCTCGGGGAGAGCGAGCGCTACAACCCGATCATGTTGGCGCTTCAGGTATTGCCGAACGGCGACCCGATCTTCGCGACCTTCGCCGGGGTGATGCATCTGCGAATCGGCCGCCCGTCGCCCGCCAAGGGTGACGCGCCGAAGCGATGAGGGTCCGCGCCGCCTCTCTGTGTCTTTTCGCTGCCTTGCTGCTGCTCTCGGCATGCGACCGGGCCCGCGAAGCCGATCCGAGCGCCGAAGTCGTCGAGTCGGGCGACGCAATCGCACGCATGAACGAGGAGTTCCGACGAAACGTCTACACCGTGACCGAGGGAGTTCACGTCGCCGTGGGCTTCGGAATTGCCAACTCGATCATGGTGGAAGGCGAGGACTGCGTCTTCATCGTCGACGTCATGGGCTCGATGCAGACCGCCGAGGAGGTAAAAGCCGAGTTTCGGAAGATCACCGACAAGCCGATCGAGGCGCTGATCTACACGCACAACCACGCCGACCACGTCATGGGCGGGCTCGCTTTCGCGCCGGACGGAAAGATCGACGTCTACGCGCACGAGACGACGAACTACTACATCAACCGGACGATCAGCGTCCTCCGCCCTGCCCTCCGGGTTCGAGGCGCTCGCATGTTCGGCAGCCATTTGACGCGTCCGGGCGGCGACCAACGAGAAAACGTCGGCCTCGGGCCTTTCGTCGAAACGCTCGACCCTTCGATGACGCTTGGGCTGATTCGACCGAACAAGACGTTTTCGGACCAGCTCGCGGCTGAGATCTGCGGCGTGCAGGTGAAGCTGGTTCATGCCCCGGGAGAGACGAATGACCAGATCTTCGTCTGGCTGCCGGAGCGTGGCGTGCTGTTGCCGGGGGACAACATCTACAAGGCGTTTCCAAACCTCTATTCAATTCGAGGCACGCTCTATCGCGACGTGCTCGCCTGGGCGCGGAGCATCGACAAGATGCGCGCGCTCCGGCCAACTCACCTGGTTCCGAGCCACACTCGGGCGATATCCGGAGAACGGGACGTACGGGAAGCGCTGACGGCGTACCGAGACGCAATCCAGTTCGTTCACGACCAGACCATCCAGGGCATCAACCAGGGGCTCACGCCCGATGAGCTCGTCGAGACCGTGAAGCTTCCGCCTCACCTCTCCGCGCACCCCTACTTGCAGGAGTACTATGGGAAGGTCGAATGGTCCGTGCGGGGGATCTTCAACGGGTACCTAGGCTGGTTCGACGGGGATGCCGCGGCACTCCAACCGCCAAGCCCGCTCGAACGGGCGGAGGGGATCGCGGCTCTCGCGGGTGGCGTGGAGAACCTGCGACGGGCTGCACGCGGAGCGCTCGATGAGGAGCGGTTCGCGTGGGCTGCTGAGCTCGCGTCACATGCGATTCGAGTCCAACCGAGCTCGAGGAAGGCCAAGCAGCTCAAAGCCGAGGCGCTCCGGGCGCTCGGGCGGCGAGAAGTCAACGCCAACGCTCGCAACTACTACCTGAGCCAAGCGCTCGAGCTCGAAGGCGAGTTGGTGATCCGCGACGAAACGAAACCCGAGAACGCGATGTCTTTCGTGAGCACGGTGCCGATCGGCCGGTTCATCGCCGCGATGCCCGCCAACCTGATTTACGAGGAGAGTGCGGACGAGGACATCGTGGTGGGGTTCCGATTTCCGGATGTGAATGAAGGTTACGGGATTCACATTCGACGCGGGGTGGCCGAGTTCATCGACCGGTTGCCGGAGGACGCGGAGCTGACGATTACCGCCGATTCCGAAGTCTGGCGCGAGCTGGTTGTCGGCATACGGAGCCCGCTCAAAGCGTTCGCCGCCGGTGAGGTGAGCTACGAGGGAAGCGCGCTCGACTTGGTGGGTTTCCTCCGGCTGTTTCGCAAGCCGGTGGACTGAGGATCCTCGTCGGATCTTCCTGAGCCTCTCCTGCTTGAACGCTCAATTGCGCTCGGCGAGCTTTTCCGCGAGCTGCTTCTTTGCCCAGCGTTCCGCCGCGACGGACTCGG
>JBLYYU010000196.1:0-8174 GCA_048550275.1 Polyangiales bacterium | reverse complement strand
GCCCTTCACGGCGACGAGCTCCGTCGCCTCGATCTCTCCGAGCGATTCCAGCCAGGCGAACGTCGACTCGGGCGATTGAAGCCCGAACGCATCGATCACGCGCTCGCGAAGCTCGGCCTCGAAGTTCGGGATTTGCAGCTCGCGTCCATCTTCGCTGGTGTACGTTCGTGGCTCGTCATCGCCTTTGAACGAAGTGCTGCCGTCCTCGATGACCTGCGCGGCGTGCATCGCCCGCTCGGTCAGAACTCGAATCACCGATTCCTGCTCGGTCTCTTGCGGCGTCGTCTGCAGCACCGCGAGAGTCTCATTGCCGATGAAGCCCCAGCCGTACACCCGGTGACGCCGCTCGAACTCTGCGAGCGCTTCGTGAGTGCGCCAGTCGAAAAGCCCCGGCGTATGGTCGCCGCGCCCCTCGAAGAAGCCTTCGCATTCCAGCCGCGCCTGGGCCGCCATGATCGCTTCGACGTCAGGTGCAAGCGTCCGGTACTCCTCGACCTTTTCCCAGACCTCGCCGTCGGGGACATCTGCACGAGTCAGTTGATCGAGGCTCTCGACCTGCGCGCGCTCGACGAGGGCGGCCATCTTGGGCTTGAGCAGCTCGTAGCGGGCAAGTCGGCGAGCGGGACGCCGACCCTTCTGGTACGCGAGGAAGCCATCGAAGCTCAGCAGCGGTTCGAGATCGAGCTCCGAGGCGCACTGAAGCGCGCGAACGTCCCTGAAGCGTTGCCGCAGCAGGTTTAGCGTCGGCAGAATGCCGTAGAGCTCGAGGTACTGGTCCTTCTTAGCGCGGTAACCGTGCCGGTCCTCCGGGAACTCACCGCGCGCGAGCGCCAAATAGGTCGCCCGGTACTCGCTCGGCTCGGGAACGCCCTCCGCCGTGGAACCCTCGGTCGAGGAGCCCTCCGTCGCGGTGCCTTCCGTGAGAATGTACGGCGTCCAGTCTTCGCCGAGGTCGAGAAGAAGGTTGCCCTCCTGGTCTGCCAAGACGGCATCGACCTGAGCCTCGGTCTTCCCACCGGCCCAGTAGGCCACCGGCGACTCGAGGACGCGGGGCGGAGCCTCTCCTGTTCGTGCCGCGCGGCGCGAAGGTTTGGCGTCGCTCTCGAGCGGAGCGGTCATCGGATCCTGCTTCGGTGTGCAGCTGCAAAAGACTGCACAGCCGAGAATCGTCAATAATCCCAGGCGCATTTTTGGCACGACCCGATCACCTTGGAGCCGATCTCCAGCCAACGCAAGTTTCAGACGGACCCCCATTTAACCCCACGCCTTGCCGATTTATTGAGTGCGTCCGCATGGGTGACTCATCCTTACAGTTCCCCACTTTGTAAGAGGCAACCATGGGCACTCAGGCCACCGTCCCCTTTCTTCTAAATCAGCTCCGACCACCCGGAAAAGGCGGCGCCGCGCTCACCCAAGCGGCGGCATCGATCGCTCTTTCCAAGGGTCAGCCGCAGACTATCGTCGACGTCCTTCACGGCCGCGCGTTTCACTACTACGCGGAAGGCCTCCGCCAGTACCTGGCGATCCGAATGGGCTCCACGGAACGGGCCGACCAGTACCTCGGGAAGCTGCGCGCCTACGTCGCGAAAACCAGCAGCGACGAGCTACTGAGAACACCGGGTGTACGGGCGCGGCTCTACCGGGCGGCACGCGGCTACATGCACAACCAGAGCCGGCCGCACCAAGCGCCGAGCAAAGACGCCCTCGAAGCGCTCCCCTGGCGCGCGCTTCCGTCCGCACACCAGTCCACCAGCCCTCTCAACGGCCTCCGGTTCGAGCTCAGCGCAGACGAGTCCGAGCTCTTGGAGCTTCGTCACGCGCGTGAGCTCGGCATCGAGGAGCTCGCGTTCGTGTACGGCAAGGCGCCCAAAGAGATCGAAAAGCGGATCGACGTCGCGACCGCGCAGGCCCGGCTCATCCTGGAGAGCCACGGCGTTCGCGATGCAGAGCGTTTCGGCCGCGTGGTCATCGAAGCGTTTGCGCTCGAAGCTGCACCCCGCGCACAGGGCGACGAAAGCCGCAGCGCAGAGCCCCTCCGAAACGGCACCATCGTAGGCGGCCGGTACTCGATCGAGGCGCGAGTCGGCCTCGGCGCGTTCGGTGACGTCTATCGGGCCAAAGACACCGAGGTTCCCGGGCATGTCGTTGCTTTGAAGATGCTGCATCAGCCAGCGCACTCTAAGACGGCCAAGCAGTCCGCGCTCCGCGAGTTGCGTCTCATCGCCTCGGTCTTTCATCCGTCGATCGTGCAGTTCAAAGACCATGGCTGGTACGAAGAGCGCCTTTGGTTCGTCATGCCCTGGTACGACGGCGAAACCCTCGAGTCGCGCCTGCAACGTGAGCCGCTAAACCGAGCCGAAGCGCTTTCGATCTTCGAGCCGCTTGCCCGCGCTCTGGCCGCGATGCACGCAGCCGGCGTTCGCCACCAAGACGTGAAGCCCGAGAACATCTTCCTCGCGCGCATTCCGGGCTTCGGCGCAGACGAGGTGACTCCCGTGCTTCTCGATCTGGGCGTCGCCGCCACCGAAGCCGAGATGGTCGTCGCCGGCACGCCGACGTACTTCGCGCCCGAGGTTGCGGCGCAGTTTGCGTCCGTCGAGAGCAAGCCTTCGGTCAGCAACAAGGCCGACGTGTTCGCGCTCGCGCTTTCCCTTCGAAACGCGCTCGAGCCGGACACCCAAGAGGACGTCGCCGCGGGCGCCGTCGACACCTTCATCGAATACCGTTCGAAAGAGACCCCCTTCGCGCCGACTCGCAAAGGGCTCAAGTACCTCACACCGTTCTTCAACCGCTGGCTCAACTGGAACGCCGACGAGCGACCAAGCGCCGACGAGTTCGCCGAAGAGCTCGCCGCGCTTTCACTGCCCGAAGAGCGACGCGAACGGCTCAAGACGATCGCGCGTTGGACGATCCCAATGGCGCTCGCCCTCCTCGGTGCGTCCGGTGCGGCGGTGACCGTGTTCTACCAGCAGGCGGAGACCCAACGCGAAGTCGCCCAGCAAGCAAAGCTGGCCGCTTCCGATCTTCGCAGGGACCTAGAGGACAGCCGAGACCTGGCCGAGCAGCTAGAGCTTCGATACGAGCAGAGCCGACTGACCCGAACCGAGCTGGCAAAGCGTCTGGCGCGTACGGACGGTCGCGTGGCCTCGCTCAAGGTACAATTGAAGGACGAGGAACGCCGGCTCTCGCGAACCCGCGAGAAGCTCGCGCAGAACCGCGAAGAAAAGGCGACGGTCGAGCAGCACCTCGTGCAGACCGAGCGAGACCTGTCCGTGACCGAACGCCGGCTCGCCGACACCGACCAGAAGCTCGCCTCCACCGGCCAACGACTCTCCGCGGAAGAAGAGCGGAACGAACGTCTTGGGCGAAAGCTCGAACGGGAGAACGCGCGCAGGCTCGAGCTCCAGGGTGAGATCGCGGCGCTCGATGCAAGGCTGAACGCAGAGGCCACGAAGACCGAGGAGCTTCAAGAGTCCGTCGCCCGTGCGGTTGCCGCGCGTAGCCGAGCCGAGCTCGAGCTCGAGTTCGCCCGAGAGGAGCTCGAAGCCCTTCGTAATCGCGCGGTAACGCATGCGCCCGAGCCGGATTTCGCGCCGAGCGCCGGCGAACCGAACCCCGGTAGCTGAAAGCGCGTGGCTCACCCTCTGCAATCGATCGAGCCTCGTCTATTGGGCGCTCTGACGCTCAGGCTAGGCGGCCTGCTCGTCTTCGCGACCGCCCTGATGATGTTCGTGGACGTTCCGCTTCAGAACGAGGCCTCCCCGAACGGCATCGTGTCCTTCGAGCTCGCGGGAACGCCACAACGGGCGCTTCGCATACTGCTCGCTTGGAAGAGCCGGCACGCACTCGGGTACGCCAACCTGAGCCTCATCGTCGACTTCGTGTACCTGGCGATCTACGGCCTCTTCTTCGCGTCGCTCGCCGCCTGGATCGGGACCCGAATCGAAGACGCGGTCTGGAGCGCCCGGGCGGCCTGGGGCGCGTTCATGGCCGCGGCCTTCGACGTTCTCGAAAACGCGGTCCTCCTCTTTCAGGTGAACCGATTCAGCTCGCCGTCCCCTTTTCCACAGCTCGCCGCCACGTTCGCAGGGCTCAAGTTCGCGCTCCTGATCCTATCGGCGCTCTACGGCGCAGTTGCTGGCATCGTGCTCTGGCGCCGACGCTAGCGTCGTCCCTTGTAGCCCATCATGTCCTGCATGACGGACTCGCTCATCTCGGCGATCTCCGCTTCTTCGGCGATCCGCTCGGCGCAATCTTCACAGACTTTGATCCGCCGACCGTCCGCCTTGACGGAAACCAGCTCGTCAACCTCGTCCTTGCAAGCGCGACACTCCGGCATTGCGCCTACCGTGCCCTCGGAAGCAAACGGCTCATCGATGGGAGAACGACGTTCTGTCGCACCGAGCGCACCGCCCCACCGAGACCGGTAGGCAAGGCTCGAAAAGCGATGTCGATGTGCTTCTTGTCGGTCTCGACGCCGTGCAAAGTGACGAACGAAGTCAGAAGGGAGACCGCCCGGCGGACGAGCGGGTTCTTCCCGATCTTCGGGTCGCGCATCAGGTCGAGGACGATCCGGTTGCCGTTGGCCTCGGCCAGCACGGGGGAGCGCCCCGGCATGAAGTTCACCAGCGTCCCCGGGTTCGAGAGGTCGAGTGCACCGGATTTGATCAGCGCCGCGACCGGCGAATCGGACTCACCATTGAGCTTGAGCTTCACCTCTTCGAGCCGCAGCGCGACCGTCAGCTCCTCGTCATTGAACACTACGCGCTCGACGAAAATGATCGCCCCGGCACGGATCGGCGTGTTCATCAGATCGAGGTTGCCGGACAGTCTGAGACCCGGCGGAACCGAGTCGATCTGGAAATCCTCGACCTTCCCGCTTCGCTCGGCCTGCTGACCGAGCCAACGCAGGGCCGCGAGCGGGACACCGAAACGGAGCCCCATGGCGCTACGAACGGCGCGACCGAGCTCTTCGGGATGCATGCGCAGGTACGAACGTACCGCGTCGACTGTTTGCTGGGGTGTGGGCATGACCGAGGGAGTCTAATGTTCCCGCGGCTCCGCGTAAACGGTGAAATCAGGGAGCGGTCGTTGGGTCGCAAAAACCGCGGCCCGTGCCGAGGTCGGTACAGGCCTGGGACCCCGGACACTCGTTGACCAGCGCCGGATCACAGATGAACTGACAGGTCGGCCCGTCTTTTCCTTGGGCTCCAGACTCGCAGGTCGCGCCTGGGATGCACACGCAGATCAGCCCGAGCTCGCAGTCGATGCTGTAATCGCAGACGAAGCCCAGCGGACGCGAAACATACTCGGGGTTCTCGAGTCGCCCCGGGAGACAGACCCAGATTTCCTCGGCGGGATCGCCACCGAAGCCGCCGACACCCCCGACTCCCCCAGCTCCACCGGCGCCCCCGATGCCGCCAGCGCCTCCGACGCCGCCGACGCCTCCGACACCGCCGACGCCTCCAGCACCGCCGGCTCCTCCGACACCACCAGCACCTGCTCCACCGACGCCGCCCGCGCCTCCAGCACCGCCAGCGCCGCCGATGCCTCCAACACCGCCCGCACCACCTATGCCTCCGGCACCGCCTTCACCACCTGCACCGCCCCCGCCCTCGGGAAGCTCCTCGGTCAGGACGCAGGCGGTATCGTTGGCACAGCGCACCTCATCGACGCTGCAGCGCTTCATGCAGTACTTCCCGTAGACGCTCTCCGCGCAGACCGAACCATCACGGCACTCGGACGTTTGGAAGCATGCATTGCCCTCTGGGATGGGTTTCGCGCACCCGGCGAACAGCGCCGCGGAAAACGCAAAGGACAAGAGAAGGGCTCGGTCGGTCATCGAGAGGGTATGTAGCAAGAGACCCGGAAGGGGGCGATTTTTGTACAGTATCGAATCAACCCTGCCCTGCCCCGCCGGGCTTGGCCGGCTTGGCGGCGTGATAGCGCCCGACTCCCGGGTCATAGGCAAAAAGCTCGATGCCCGCGTCGAACGAATCGCGTTCCAGCGCTGATTTGTCGGGGCGGAAGCCGTCCGTCATCGGAATGTGCTCGACGCGCTTCACCCAGGCCGGGCGCTCGCTCGGGTCCAGCCCTGCGGCAAACTCGTTCCACGCCTGCAAATCGAGCGGCCGGTTGCCCTCGGTGGCGACCACCGCGACGGCGAGGTCTCGGGCCTCGCTCCGGACGCCGAACACCACGGTGTGGCGCAAGCCCGCAAACCCATAGAGCGCATCCTCGATCGCACGGGTGGCGACGATCCCGTTCGCCGTCCTCAGCATGCGGCTCGCCCGATCGACGAACCAGTAGTCGCCATCCTCGTCGCGACGCAACACGTCCCAGGTGATGAACCAGGTGTCGTTCGGCTCGAACACGCCTTGGAGAAGCCTCCGCCCCGCCTCGTCTCCGCCCGTGAAGCTTGCAAGTGGATGATCGGCGTCGAGGCGCGCGAGCAGGACGCCCCATTCACCCGCCCCACAGCGCCGCAAGAGGCCACGCTCGTCGCGCAGGAATTCTTCCTCTTCGAAGTCGTAGCCGACCAACTCCACCTCGGCGCTTCCGGGAAGCGGGCGACCGAGCGCGCCGAGTTTCTGGCCCGAAGCGTTTGCAAGCACAGCGTTGCCCTCGGTCGCCGCGTAAAACTCCAGAATGCCGACCGGCCCAAACCGATCGACGATTCGCTGCCAGACGTCGCTCCGCAGGCCGCTCCCCGCAAACAATCGAATCGGATTCTCGTTGTCCGACGAGGATGGCTCCGCGCGTAGAAGCTCGCGAAGCATCTCGCCCGCGTAGAACACCACCGTCGCTCCGTAACGCCTAACGTCATCCCAGAACGCGTCCGGTTCGAACTCCGTGGCGAGCGCCAGCCGCGCACCTCCAACCAAGCCGCCGCCGACCGTCACCAGCATGCCCGCCGGATGGTGAAGCGGAAGACAACAGTACACGGTGTCGTGCGGAGACAGGGTACAAGCAGCCGCCGCACCGTACGCTGAGAAGGCCCATCGCTGGTTGGTGATCTTGGCGGCGCGAGGCTTCTTGCCACGCCCGGCGGTCAAGATGACCATTCCCAAGTCGCGCGCGCAGCCGGGGTTGGGCTCGTACCAACCGGGAATCTCCACCTCGGCGGGCTCGATCAGCTCCATGTCGATCACGCCATCTGGGAGATGACGTTCTTCGCGCGCACCCCCGAGCACCAAGACGTCTCCGAACACGTCTTTGCCCAACGCCGCGCTCTCGGGATCGGCGATCAGAAAGCGCGGCGCCGATCCGTGAATCGCGTCTTCGATCGTTTCGCGCGAGCGTTCAGGGCTCAGCAGAATCGGGACCGCACCCAAGCGGCTCAGAGCAGCGGTCACCGAAAGGTAGCTCGGCCGCGGGCCCATCAGAACCGCCACGGCGTCGCCCCGGCGAACACCGCAGTCGATCAAGCCGCGCACCACATTGTCGACTCGACGGTCAGATTGCGCATACGAAAACGCACGCCCTTCCCACAAGAAGAACGTGCCCTCCGGGTTCGAAGCCGCCTGCTCCGCGAGCGCCAGCCCGAGGCTCACCCGGGTGTCCGGCTGCATCTGCTGGAGCACACTGAGTCGCGGCACCTGCCATCGCAGGCTGTCGAGCTGCTCGCCGAGGTCGGTCGCCGATTGCCCCACGCGCTTCCACCAGGCGCCGACCGTCCCAACCACCGTCTGGTAGAAGAGCTCGATATCGAAATCGACGTCGTCGAAGCCCGCCTCTTCCGGCTCCTGCAATGGCGCTGGCGCCTTCAAGGCCGAAGGCTCCGGTCCGAGCCCTTCACGCCATCGCACCCAGCTCGAAACCGTCGGCCAGGTGAAGCCCATGGCCTGCTTGCCGACGACGAGGCCGAAATGACCGGCGCGCATCGACACCTCGAACAGCTCTGCGTTCGGCGCAGCCCCGCGAATCGCTCGGATTGCGGCCTCGTTGGCGATGCTGTCGCGCTCGCCCACGAAGAACAGCACCGGGCAGGTGATGTCGGCAAGCGTGACGGTGCGTCCGTCGACGACGAAACCGCCGGAGAGCATTCGGTTGTGCACGACGAACTCATCGATGAATTTCTTGAGCGCCGGCCCGGGCCAGGCCACGAAGCCCTCACCGCCGAGAAAGCGCCTGCGAGCTTCACGTTTCTCGAGCGCCTTTCGGTCGTGGAGCTT
>JBLYYU010000195.1:0-9945 GCA_048550275.1 Polyangiales bacterium | reverse complement strand
TGGAAACGGCCGAGCGGGCCCCAATCGCGAGCACGTGCGTCGCGTGCCGTTCTCCGATGACACATGGCCACCTTTGCAAGCCGACCCGTCCGCAGGGTACCCAGATCGCGCTTTTTTCCGAGCCGCGTCCATCCCCCAAGCCGAGCCGTTCGGCGAAGCCCCGCGTCGCGCCTTTTGTCAGCGCCCCGATCTCAGCGCCACTGCTGGGCGTTCTCATCGAGATCGTAGCCATCGATCGGACGTGGCTTGGGCCCCGTTATCGGTTTGCCCTGGGGTCCGTTCGGATCCTTCGCGGTGCCACCCTGAATCGGTTTCGAGGTCGGCTTCTGAATCGGCTTTCCCGAGGGCGCGACCTCGGGTCGCTTCGGCAGCGGTTCCTTCACGTTCTTCAGCCGTGGCTCGGGAACCCCGGGGACTGACTCGACGACGACGGGCGGCTGGTAGTCGATCTGGATCACCGTGCTGGCAGTCTCGGACTGCGTGTCGTCCGGAAGCGGGTCGAGCACGACGGTGCCGATTCGCTCTTTCAAGCACGCGATCGCAGCCGCGGAGAGACCCGAACCGTAGGCGGAGGGCTCGATGACCATTCCGGTTGGCCGAACGATGCCGCTGACGCTGACGCGGATCTTCATAGGGCGAGGGGCGACGAAGTCCTGAACGCAATCGCTCGGGACACCGAGCGCGACCTTGAGCTCCGAGCCGAGGTCCCGCTTCGCTTCCTCGCGCACCTCTCTTGTGCCGATGACGATGCGCGCCCGCTCGCGCGGTTCAGGCGCCGGGATCTCGTCGGGCTCTTCCGGCGGCGAGGGAGGAGCGATTGGAAGCTTCGGGGGGTCGATACCCTCATGAGCGCCGCGAACCGGTTCCTCCCCCGTGGGGCAACCGACCAGCAGCATCGCCCCTGCACAGACCAACCATGCCCGACTCATGCGGGTATCCTAACTCGCATCGCCAAGGCGCGGTACTTCATGCAGTCGCCCGGGTTCAGCGGCGCCAGGCCACGCCTAGGGACGCGCCCAGGTACTGGTCGAGGGCTCCGCCGGCTACGTACGGCGGATCGGGGGGCGGGGGCACCGGGTTCAGGTCGAACCAGTACCGCCGATAGTCGAAGCCCACACGGATCTCGAAGCCCTTGGGAAGCGCGATGCCGAGCATGAAAAGCGCGTCCATGCCATTGGCCTTGGCTTCGGGGAACCAGGTGCTCGTCCCGATGCCACCGACCGAATAGACGCCTCGAAAGGCGATGTTCGTGACGATGTTGACGATCTTGTTCTTCCCGAGGTCGACCCGGAAGCCGCCGCCGAAACGGACGAATTCGTACCTGACGCTTGGAATACCGGCGGTGTTGTCTTCTCCCGGAACCGGAGGGCCCGAAACACCGAAGCTGAAGTGGTGAAGGCCCCAGTCGACGACGACCGTCGGCTCCCAACGCCCCTTGGGATAGCGCCAGCGAAGGCCAATCAGGAACTGCTGCGATTCAGTCGGGAACGTTGCGCCATCGGCACGCGTCGAATCCAGATTGAAGAGGCGCTCCCACTCGAAGTCGATTCCGAACTGCGCACCGACTCCCGACGTGAAGTGAGCACCTGGGAAATACTGGAACTTGGCGCCTACGCCCGGCCCGATGTTGAGCGTGTAGTCGCGCAGGTCACCGCGAAGGTCGTCGTTGTATTCGAACTTCCGATGCACGATTCGGAAGTCGAGCTCGATGTCCACCGCCGCGGGCCGTTCGCCCCGCGAACGCTTCTTCTTGGCTTTGGGCTCGGCCTTCTCCTTGGCAGGCTCGGGAGGTTTGGCAGGGGCGACCGGGGCCGCCACGGCAACCGGAGCCGCCGCACCAGGAATAGTGGTGCTCAGCTTCTTGATGTCCTTTCGGAAGTCGGATCGGATGTTGGCTTGAACGGACTTCGCCAGAGCGGTCGACGTGCTCGCGTCGTAGTAGTGCTGGCTGATGACGTTGTTCGTGTCGCCGTCGACCAGGCGAACGTACGCGGACCAAAGACCGTCCTCGTGCTCCACGTCGCCATCGATGAGGCCGCTCACCATCAGGGCGGTCGCCGGTTCGACATGCCCGCCGTCGGTGCGGAGGTCGGCCCCCATGCTTTTCGCCTTGGCCACAAACTTCTTGTTGGGGAAGAGCTCGATCGATTGGGACTTGAGCCCCCGAACGGCTCCGCCCCTGATTCTAGCGGCCTGCGGGCCCGTGAAGGGGCGGATTACGAGCCGCGGCTTCGTTGGCGCGGGTGGTGGAGGCTCGGCTTTCGGCGCCGCGGCGACGGCTCCGGTCGCGGACATCCGCCCGGTCTTCATGAGCTGCGCTACGAGCCGGTTGGAGAGCCGCGTCAGGTTCGACGAGGTTACGCGGAGCTTCTCCACGCGCTGTCCTTTTGCGTTGCGCAGCTCGGTGTCGGCGACCCATCGGCCTTCGACTCGGCGCAGACGCGACGCGACCAACACACTTGCCTCGAGCTTCGCAGCCTGCTTGGCGTAGCCCTTGGTGCTCCTCGTGACCGCGTTCACGCGCTTGAGCGAAACGAGCTCGACCTCGGCGGCGCGGAGCCCCTTTTGCACGTTCTGTCGGACCTTGGCCGATTGGCTCCCGCGAAACGGAAGCAGAGCGACCGCACCGTCTTGCGCCGACGCGACGCCGGCCAACGACGAAGTGCTCAGTAGAAATATCAGCGCGCCGAAGCGCAAGATTCGCATCGGCTATCCCCCGTCCGGCGTCCCGCCACTGGTATCGCCCAAATCGATGATCCACTGCCGTAGGACATCGGTGTCGCTGTCGGAAAGAACGCCCAGTAGCGGCATCCGCGAGTCGCAGATTCCGATCGTGCCGAGCACCTTGTCCATGAGGTAACTGCTGTCCGGATCGCCGGCCACGACCAAGATCCGGCTTTGACACACAGGCGAGACGGAGTTGACGTCGACCAGTCGGCTCTCGACGTTCGGCGAGAGCAAATCGAGGTCTGCGGCCGAGGTCACGTCGTCGTGACAGCCGGCGGTCGCGCAGCTTTCGTCGAAGACCTCCTCGGCGCTCTTGGGTTCGACACCGGCATCGATGAAGGCGTCCGGATTGGACAACGTACCCGGGCAGGCCGAAATCAACGCCGCCGACAGCACCCCGAACACAACTGAAGCAAAGCGTTTCATACCGCTCGCTGATCCCCCCGAATCATCCATAGAGCTTAGTAAGCTATGGCACCTATCGTCGAGCCGTGCAGTATTTTTGTGTAAGCCAGCCTACTCAAAATCGGTTGAGGGCCCAGTCATACGGCTGAAAAACCACCTCGAAGCCGGCTGCCCTGGCGCGTTCGACCTCGGCGGCGACGGGGGCCGTGGCAAAAGCGATGACGAAGTCGAGGATCGTCGCTGGCTTCCCGAGCCGGCGGGCGTGCTCTTCGAAATCCGGTTTATACCAGTCGAAGATCGCCGAGAGCTGGATCTCTTCGGCCTCGATGTCAACGCGCACGTGCGGGGCGTTCGAGCAAAACGAACGAGTCACGGCGTCGAGCTGCTCGTCGAGGCGAGAAGGCTCGAAGGCGAACGGCATGAGCGCGGGACAGGACTTTGAAGCGCAGTTGATGGCCGCATGGATCCGCGCATCGAGGAAGCCCCGAATGACCTCGTTCTCGAGATCGTAGAGGTTGGTTTCCCCGCCATCGAGAGGCATCCGAAGACCATAGAAGAAGCCGAAGCCCGCTCGCGGGTCCAGCCAACCCCGAACGTCGTGCACGGTCTCGATGGGCCAGTTGTCGAGGACGGCGAAAAGCACCAACGCGTTGTATGCGTT
The DNA here is from genome assembly GCA_048550275.1 of Polyangiales bacterium. Classification (GTDB taxonomy): domain Bacteria; phylum Myxococcota_A; class Polyangia; order Polyangiales; family Houyiibacteriaceae; genus SG8-38. The sequence goes on along the minus strand of JBLYYU010000195.1, from coordinate 6,152 downwards.
GATGTAGTAGCTCAGGCGCTCGGGCTCGGTTGTGAATCGCCCGGGCGTCGCCTCTGGCCCGATCGCGCTCAGGGTTGCGATGAAACGGCGGAGGTCGCCCTCCTCTTCGCGCGCCGCCTCGTAGTCGACACCGCCCGGGCGCACCCAGCGGCCGAGCGCTTCGTTCCACCAGCCGTAGTCGAAACTTTCCGAGGCTTGCTCGAAGGGCTGAGCGCTGACGGAAATCGAGCGCATCCCGAGCGCCCTGACCGTGAGAAGCCCGGTCACGCCGATGATCGAGGCGATCAAGAGCGCGATCGCCCACCAGCGCCCGTACCAGGGCTTCGTTCGCGCGTTCACCTAGCGAGTATTGCACGGGGGCCTGAATCGTTACATGCCTTTGGTCACAGACATGTCGGACATCACGATTTGGCACAATCCTCGCTGCAGCAAGTCACGCCAGACCTTGCAGCTCATCCGGGACCGCGGCATCGAGCCGACGATCGTCGAGTATCTGAAGTCGCCGCCGAGCAAGAAGACGCTCGGAGCCGCGCTCGATGCCCTCGGATTCGAACCGCGAGACCTGATGCGCAAGAAGGAAGCGGCGTACGTGGAGCTCTCGCTGGCAGACGATTCTCTGAGCCGAGCCGCCTTGATCGACGCGATGATCGAAAACCCCGTTCTCATCGAACGGCCGCTGGTTTTCCGGGGCGAGCGCGTGGTCATCGGGCGGCCGCCCGAAAACGTGATCGAATTGCTCGACTAGCCGAGGTCCATTCCGTTGAAGGCTTCGCGGACGGCGGGAGCCTCGAGGTCCGAAACCACCAGGTTCGCCCCGGCGGACGCCAAGGCGGCGGCTTCGTACCCACCCGTGCTCACGGCGATGCAACTCGCGCCGATCGCTCGAGCCGCCGCGACGTCGTGCGGGGTATCGCCGATCACCAGGACGCGAACCTCGGCACGGTGGCTAGCGGTTCGCTCGAGCCCTCGTTCGAGTGCGGCGCGCAGCAGCTCCGAACGGTCGCTGTGGTCGGAGCCGAAGCCCCCGAAGTCGAAGAACGAGTCGAGGCCGCCGCGCGCGAGTTTGGCGTAGGCGGCAGGCTCGGCGTTCCCGGTTCCGAGGCCGAGGAAAAGGCCATCGCGGGCACGGAGCTCGGAGAGCAGCGAAGGAACGCCTGGCAAGACTTCGAAGGCGCTGCCGAGCTCGAGCTCGCGAGGCAGGTGCTGCACGTACCTTCGAAGCACCTCGTCGATCATCGCCTCGTCCGGTTCGACGCCGAGCTGGATGAGCGCTGTGGAGATGATCCAAGGGTCGGTGCGGCCTGCGAACTCGACGCTGGCGAGGCTGACTTCACCGCTCCGGCCGTTCAGCACCTCACCGACGGCAAGCTCCACCGCACGCCGCCCCGCGCCTCCCGCGCGAAGCAGCGTCCCGTCGATATCGAAGAGCGCGATGATGGGCCGCATCGAACGAATGTAGCAGGCGTAGCGTTTCATAGTAGGGTGCGCCGGGCCGATGGAGATCGACCTTCTCGCCAAGCTGCCGCTCTGGCTGGCCGCATTCCTGCTCTCACTGACCTGCCACGAGGCGGCGCACGCCCTTGCAGGCAAGCTCGGCGGTGACTCTACCGCGGCCGCACAGGTCACTCTAGACCCCCTGCCGCACATCCGTCGCGAGCCTTTCGGGACGCTCGTCGTTCCGATTCTGTCGTTCGTCCTTCAAGGCGGGGGCTGGATGATCGGCTGGGCCAGCGCGCCCTACGATCCGAACTGGGCCAAGCGGCATCCCCGGCGAGCCGCCGGAATGGCCGCCGCGGGTCCCGCCGCAAACTTCGCGCTCGCCCTGCTTGCAGCCGTCGGAATGCGGGTCGGCATCGCCACGGGCTACTTCGAGTTGCCTTCCGGAGGGATCAGCCTCGAAACCCTCGCTGTCGCACCAGGCGGCGTCGCCCAAGGTCTGGCGCTCTTCTGCAGCGTGCTCTTTTCGGTGAACCTCATTCTCGGTTGTTTCAACCTCATTCCCCTCCCCCCACTCGACGGGTACGCGATCGTGCCCTTGGTGCTCAACGACCGGCTCCGCGATAAATGGTTCGGCCTGTTTTCGGGTGGCGGCGCACTGATGGGCTTGATCCTCGCCTGGGTGCTTTTCGACCGACTGATGCCGCCGGTGTTCCGGACGGCGATCGGTCTTCTGTACACGGGCATTTGAAGGCCAAGTCGTGGTAAGCTTCTAAGGTGCGTTGGATTGGGGTGGTTCTGGGCGGTGTCCTCTGGCTCACAGGGGCGTCGGCATCGGCTGACGCGGCTGATGCACACTACCGGCTCGCCAAGACGCTCCGCGCCGAGGGCCGCTACGAAGAGGCGCTCGCCGAGATCGACCTCGCCGTCACAGCGAGGCCGACGTACGCGCAGGGGCACCTGACACGCGGGTCGATCTTGCGCCGGCTCGGCCGCTACGAAGACGCGCTCCGGGCGTTCAAGAGCGCCATCGCGCTCCAGCCCAACGATGGCGCCGCATACGGCCTCGCGGGGGCGGCGCTCCTGCGCCTCGAACGGCCAAAAGAAGCCGTGAAGTACCTACGGAAGGCGACCGAGCTCGAGCCCAAGGTAAGCAACCACTGGCTCAACCTCGGAGTCGCGTACCGGCGAGCCAAGAACAACGACGCCGCGATCGCTACCTATCGACGCGCGCTGAAGGTCATCCCGGGCGATGCGATGCTGCTCAACAACCTCGGCGTCGCCCTTCGAAAAGCGCGGCGCTACGGCGAGGCGGTCAAAGCGCTCGAAGAGGCGCTGGCGATCGAGCCGTACGACCTGGAGATCAGCCGGAACCTCGCGATCGCGTATCGAGGCGCGGAGCGATACCAGGACGCGGTCCCGATCTACATCAAGGCGATCGAGCTCGGCGATGGCGGCCCCCCCGGCCTCCTCTTCGACCTGGCGTCCTGTTACGAAAAGCTCGGGCAGACCGACCTCGCGATCGCGACCTTCGAGCGATACATCGACGCGACGAAGAAGAGCGATCCCGAAGCGGCGCAGCGCGCCCGGCATGCCGTCGAAAACCTGCGAAGCCGCTAGCTGGCCAAGGAGGCCGCACTCGAGGGCTCGCCGCTCAGTTGATGAAGAAGCTGAACCCGGCTTCGATGGTCCAGGCGTAGTTCGGTGCGCCGGTCGGCATTTTGAAGTAGCGGGTCCATCGGCCCCGCATTTCGAAGCCCATCCAATCGAGGAAGCCGTAGCCGAGGCCGGCGAACGCGCCGATCGTGCCGGTGCCCCGGACGTAACCGCCGATGGTCTCGCCGCCCGCAACGTAGGTCGGCAATGGCACCCCGAGGTAGCCGCCCGTGAAGGCGCCGCTCAGGCGCAGGCTCTTGATGTTTCCACGAAGCGCGATCATGCCGCCCCCGCCGAAGCCGGGGTTGTCGAGCGGCCAGCTCCGACCGAGCCACTGGAAGTAGGCGCCGAGGTGGAGCGGGCCGGCTACGCCATACGAACCGTCGAGCCAGAGCGAGGGCTGCCACTTCTGCCGGCCGGCGTACTTCGAGACCGTGCCGCCAAAGACGCCGTCGAAGACCACCATGTCAGAATCCGCGTGCGCCGGACGGACCTCGCCGAACGCGAACAGCGAGCACATCAAAATGAACATGGGCGCGAATCGCTTCACGCCCATGCCTGTTATCACAAGGCCGTGAGGGCCGCGCAAAAGCTGCGAAGCGGTCGGATCTCAGTCCCGGGTCGCGTCGATGATCAGGGACGCCATGGTGTCCGCGCGTGGTGTGTCGTGCCCGCGGATCGCAGCGGCCCGTTCGAGTTGATGAGGTAGCCGATTGGGGTACAATCCGCCTCGTTAAGCGTGCAGAACGCTCGATCAGCTTACTTGTTCGGGTTTCTCCTACCTGAAAAGGGACGTTTGACCCTACTGCCTGGCTAGGTACCGACAAGACCAAGGAGAAGACATGCTGGAGCTCAAGAAGGGCGTAGACATTCTCGCTGATACCGGCGGCGTGACGACGATCGACGAGGCAAGGGCCGTCCTCGAGCAGAAGCTCGACACGGCCAATCTCGGGAAGCTCGCTCCGATCACGAACGAAGAAGCTTTGGTGAAAATCGCCAACGCGATCGTGCTTTGCGAGCCGGACGATGTCTTCATCGACACAGGCAGCGAGGCCGATACCCAGTGGGTCCGCGAGTACTCCCTTCGCAAGGGTGAGGAGAAGAAGCTCGCCAAGGAAGGGCACACCATCCATTTCGACCTCCCCCAGGAGCAGGCGCGTCTGGTGAACCAGACCTTCTACATCGTAAACGAGGGAGAGAACCTGAGCGCGCTGGCGAAGTCGACGCCGCGTTCAGAAGCCCTCGAGTACGTCCGCGCGAACATGCGGGGCATCATGAAGGGCAAGAGCATGCTCATCGGCTTCTTCTGCCGTGGGCCCGCTGGCGCGGATGCGGCGATTCCCGCCATCGAAATGTCCTCGTCCGGTTATGTCTTCCACTCGGCGTCGCTCCTCTACCGCAATTGCTACGAACGGTTCGACGCAGAAGTGGAACGCAAGGGGCTGTTCTTCACCAATGTGCACTCCGAAGGCCTGAATCGACCGGAAGATGTTCCGAACGCCCGCATCTTCATGGATCGTAGCTGGCTCACGACGTTCTCTACCTTCTGCACCTACGCCGGCAACACGCTGCTGATGAAGAAGGGCAATCACCGTTTCTCGGTCGACTGCGCGACGTACCTTCGCCCCGGCGAAGAGCTCTCGGAGCACATGTTCATCACCGGCATGACGGGTCCAGGCGGTCGGAAAACCTTCTTCGCCGGAGCGGCGCCTTCGGGCTGCGGCAAGACCACGACCGCCATGGTCGGCAGCGATTTCGTCGGCGACGATTTGGCGCAGATGTGGATCGCCCCGGACGGCACGGTGCGAGCCGTCAATCCGGAGAAGGGCATTTTCGGCATCGTCGAGGACGTCAACCGAGAAGGCGATCCGTACCTGATGGACTGTCTACGCGGTGACGGTACGGAGGTCATTTGGTCCAACGTGCTCGTCGACGACCAAGGCGTGCCTCATTGGACGGGCAACGGTGAGCCGCGCCCACTCGAAGGGGTCAACTACCAGGGCGAGTGGCACAGGGGAAAGACGGATGCCCAAGGCAACGAGCTTCCCATGTCTCACAAGAACTCCCGCTGCACGCTGCTCTGCTCAGCGATCAAGAATCACGCAACCGAGGCCAATGCGGATCCGGCCGGCGTCCCCGTGAAGGTCGTCACCTACTCGGGCCGCGACGCGGACACCATGCCACCCGTCTGGGCCGCCAAGGACAACAATCACGGCGTCGCGATCGGAGCGTCGATCGTATCCGCCGCGACGGCCACCGAGATCGGCGCCAGTGGGGTGAATCGGCAGCCCTGGGCCAACGCGCCGTTCATCCCCGGCCCCCTCGCCGACTACATGGACACGCAGTTCAAGTTCTACAACAACTCGAAGCTGTCCAAAGACGGCAAGCCCATCATGGCCGGGCTGAACTACTTCCTCACGCATGCAGATCGCGGCAGTAGCGGCAAAGGTCTGCTCGGCGAGAAGCGCGACGTGAAGGTCTGGCTCGGCTGGCTCGAGCTCTTCGCCCACGGCGATGTCGAGGGCCTAGAGACTCCGATCGGCTACCTTCCCAAATACGAGGACCTGAAGAAGCTCTTTGCCGGGATCGACAAGGAATACCCCAAGAGCCTGTACGCCATGCAGTTCGCCCTCTACATCGACAAGATCGTCGAAAGGATCGACCTGCAGACCGAGGCCTACGGCAAGGAGGAGAACCTTCCGCCACAGCTGTTCGAAGTCTACGCAGCTCAGAAAGCCGAGCTTTCCGCTCTGAAGGAAAAGCACGGCCCGGTCGTCCAGCCAGAGCAACTCGGCTGATCCTATTCTACCGAGCGGCCCCCCACCTCGCGGGTGGGGCGTCCGTTCCCGGCGCGTACGGGGGCGGTTGCCGTCGAGTAGTCGCGAAGTAAGCTCCGCGGCGTGCCCGTGCTGCCGCAGAATTTCCCTGAGGCCTCTAGCCTTCGCGACTCGGATTGGCACGATTGGCGCTGGCAAGCGCAGCACGCGGTGACGGATTTGCAGGCCCTCGAAGAGGCGCTGAGCCTGTCGGACGAGGAACGGATTGGTGCCGCCCGCACT